>JAXDKX010000355.1:0-7560 GCA_034666905.1 Chloroflexota bacterium
GATGGCGATGGCCGGGAACACCACCAGGTGCGGTTCGCCGCGCACATATTTCTCACCGTCCGCGATGAGGCTGCCCCACGACGCGCGCGGAGGCTGGACCCCGACGCCGATGAACGCCAGCGTCGCCTCGGCCAGGATGGCACTCGGGATGCCAAGGGTAATGGCGACGATGATCGGGCTCAGGCCATTGGGCAGCAGATGCCGAGTGACGATCCGGCGGTCGGTTACGCCGATGGCTTTCGCTGCCTCGACGAACTCGGTCTCCTTGAGCGCCAGCAGCTGGCCGCGAACGAGCCGGGCCACCGTCACCCACGACACCAGCCCGATCGCGACGAACACGAGGAAGAGCCCATCCAGCGCCTGGCCGAATGCCGTTTCCCGGAAGGCAACGGAGAGCAGGATGATGAACAGGAGGTCGGGGAACGCGTAGATGACGTCCGTGAACCGCATCAGGGCGTTGTCGAGGCGGCCGCCGAACCATCCGGCGATTGCGCCGATCGGCACGCCGATGGCCAGGATGACGAACTGGACGACGAACGCGACAGTCACGCTGATCCGCGCGCCGTCGAGCAGCCGGCTGAAGAGGTCCCGTCCCAGCTGGTCCGTCCCCAGGAGATGGCCGGGCGAGAATGGCGGAATCGGTCGGTTGCCGTTGGCGAGGACGGCCTTCAGGTCCTGGACCTTGTAGTCCCACGGCGCGACGATCGGCCCGAGGACCCCCGCGGCAATCAACAGGATGACCAGCGCCAGTCCAACGAGCGCCAGCTTGTTCTTGCGCAGGCGTCCCCAGGCATCGCTCCATAGGCCGGCACTCTGCTTCGGCTTGGCGACGCGTCGCTGGAGAGCGGTTGTGCTCGTGGCCATGGTCGTGCGCCGCTCCTAGCTGTACCGGATCCGGGGGTCGATGTAGGCGTACAGCACATCGACGACAACGTTCATGAACGCGACGGCAAAGGCGTACAGCATGGTCATGGCCATCAGCAGGCTGTAGTCGCGTGTGCCGATGGCCGTGATGTAGTAGCGGCCGACGCCCGGGATCGCAAAGATGGTCTCGACGATGAACGAGCCAGTCACGAGGAAGGCGAAGATCGGCCCGAGGATCGTCACCACCGGGATGAGCGCATTGCGGACCATGTGGCGGATGACTACGGCGCGTTCACGCAGACCCTTGCTCATGGCCGTCCGGATGTAGTCCTTGCGGGTCACCTCCAGCATGGAGGCCCGGGTGTAGCGGGCGATCTGGGCGATCGGGAAGCCGGCCAGGGCGATCGTCGGCAGGATCCAGTACTGCGGTCCCTTCCAGCCACTCGTCGGGAACCATCTGAGCTCGACCCCGAAGAAGACGATCAGCAGGATGGCCAGCACGAAGCTGGGCGTGGCGATGCCAACGATGGAGATGCTCGTGGACACGTAGTCCGGCCCGCGGTTGTGGCCGAGGGCGGCGATGATCCCGAGCGGGATCCCGACCAGGACGGAGAGGATGAATGCCATCACGCCGAGCTGGACCGTCGTCCCGATCCCGTCGGCGACGATCACGTTGACCGTCCGGTCCTGGTAGCGGTAGGACGGGCCGAGGTTGCCCTGGACGAACTGGCCGGCCCAGTTGATGTACTGGGCGTAGATCGGCTGGTCCAGCCCGTACTGGGCGTTGAGCCGAGCCTGCACGCCCTCGGGCAGCCGCTTGTCCCGATCCCATGGGCCACCCGGGACCGAGTGCATGAGGATGAACGTGACGATCGAGACCGTGAACAGCACCGGGATGATCCAGAGGATGCGCCGGGCAACGAAGGTAATCACGGGTGTTCTCGGCTAACGAGCGACGAATGGATTGCGGTGGGGCCGGCCCTACGGCCGGCCCCACCGGCACTGATCGCCGTTGGCGACTAGTGGTTCAGGATCTGGATGCTCTCCCAGAACAGCTCTCCTGGCGACACCGAGTCGGAGCCGGTGGAGATCACGCCGGACACGTACGGGGCCACTTCGAAGACCGTCGTGCCGAAGCGCAGGGGCAGGATCGCCGCGTCGTTGATCAGCAGCGTCTGCGCCTGGTTGTACAGGGCAACCTGCTTGTCCTGGTCGGGCTCGGCAGCCGCCTGCGCGATCAGGGCATCGAAGTCCTTGTTGCAGTACTGGCTGTCGTTGTTGCCACCGTGGCAGGTGAACAGGCCGTTGAGCTGGTTGTTGGCGTGCGGATAGTCGGCGCCCCAACCGTCCCGCGCGATGTCGTACTGACCAGCCGTGCGCTGGGTCAGGAAGACGCTGAAGTCGCTGCCGATCTGCTCGGTCTCCAGGCCGAACGCCTGTCGCCAGGCCTCCGCCAGGAACGCCACCCGCGGCTCATGACCACCGCCGGTGTTGAAGCCGAACTTCAGCTTGCCGAGATCGGCGGCGCTGGACTTGCCGAGGGCGGCCAGGGCCTTGGTCATGTGGTCCTTGGCCGAGGCGAGATCGAACGGATAGGGGTTCAGGTCGGGCTGGAAGCCCGGGATCCCCGGCATGATGAAGCTGGCGGCTTCCTGCCCGACACCGGCAAACGTGGTGTCGATGAAGGCCTTCTTGTCAATCGCCTGGCTGAGGGCGATCCGGAAGTCCTTGTTGGCCGTCGGGCCGGGCGTCTTGTACGACTTCAGCTTGGGGTCCTGGAAGTTGTTGAAGGTGTAGTACGTGATCGCGAAGGTCGGGATCTCCTGGACCTGCGGGCCCAGGACCGGATCGGCCTTGACGCGCTGGATGTCCGGGCTCGGCGTCTGCACCATGTCCAGCTCGCCGGCCTCGTAGGCCGCCTGATCGGCGGCCGGGTCGGAGCGAAGGAAGAAGTGGAGCTCGGTCAGCGTCGGCTTGAGGTCGCCCCACCAGTTGGGATTCGGCTTGAGCACCATCTCGGTGTTGTGCGACCACGAGTCCATGATGAATGGACCCGAGCTGACGTAGTTGCCCGGCTCGGTCGCGTTCGGGCTGGTGATCCACTTCTCCTGGATCGGAACGAAGACCCACAGGGTCAGCGCCGTCAGGAAGTAGGAGGCCGGCGTGTTGAGCTTGATGACGACCGTCTTGTCGTCCGGCGCGGACACGCCGAGCTTGTCGAGTGCGGCCTGGATCGTCGCATCGCTGGGAGCGGGATCGGCGCCCGCCATCGCGAGCAGGTCCGGAGCGCCGTCGATCTCGGCCGTCACGTACGAATACGGGGCCGCCGTGCGCGGGTCGATCAACCGCTTGAAGCTGTACACGAAATCGCCGGCCAGGATCGGATCGCCGTTGCTGTACTTGGCGTCACGAAGATGGAAGGTGATCGTCTTGGCGTCGGGCGAGATGTCCCACGAGGACGCCAGTCCGGGCACGACCTTGAGGTCCTTGTCGAAGTAGACGAGGCCGCGCGTCAGGGCGCGCAGGATCGTGATCGAGTTCGAGTCCTGGGCCTTGTTCGGGTCGAGGGTCGGTGGCTCGCCCTGGGCCGTGACGTTGAGGATCTGGTTCGCAGCGAGGTTGGATTCGCTCGCCGGCGCCGATTCGGCCGCGGAGGCCGCCGCCGACGCGCCCGGCTCGGTCGAGACGGCCGGCGCCGTAGACGTTGTCGCACCACCGCAAGCTGCCGCGACGATCGCGACGCTGGCCAGGATGCCGAAGAGACGTTTCTGCATGGTTCCTCCGAGCGGGCGTGTAACCCGATATTGCCGCTACTGCGGCTAGGACCGCGCCTGTGATCGCCGTTGACGATTCGCTCAGCTTCCGGACCGAGCCTCCCCGCTCGATGCAGTCGTGGGGCCAAGGCAGCGGCAGCACGGTACGAGTCGGTGCGCTGCGGGTACTATCCACAGCCCTTCACCCACTGTCAACTTCCTGCCTAACGATCGTTCGTATGCCAGACCCCGTGCTCAGAACTCAATCCGGACACGGCGTTTCGGCGCCGCTCATCGGCCGCCAGCGCAGGTTCGGATGGCGGGCCGCGCTGGCCTCGTCGAGACGCTTGACCGGGGCCGTGTAGGGGGCGCCCATGACCAGCTCGGGGGTGGCCTCGGCCTCGGCGGCGATGGCGATCAGGGCATCGGCAAAGGCATCCAGGGTTTCGACCGATTCGGTCTCGGTCGGCTCGATCAGCATCCCCTCGTCGACGATCAGCGGGAAGTAGATCGTCGGCGGGTGGTAGCCGTAGTCGATCAGCCGTTTGGCGATGTCGAGGGTCCGTACCCCGGTCCGCTTCTTGATCGAGGTGGCGGAGGCCACGAATTCGTGCTTGCAGGCGCGGTCGTACGGGATGTCGTAGGTTCCGGCGAGGCGCGACTTGAGGTAGTTGGCGGCGAGAACCGCGTCCTCGCTGACCTCGCGCAGGCCCGATGCGCCGTGTGCCCGGATGTAGGCATAGGCGCGCACGAGCACGCCGGTGTTGCCGGCAAAGCTGCGGAGCCGTCCGATCGACGAGGGACGCTCGCCGGCCTTCTCGAGGCGGAAGGTTCCGTCGGGTTCGCGCAGGACTCGGGGTTCAGGCAGGAACGGGAGCAGGCGCTCCCCCACCCCGACCGGGCCGGCGCCCGGACCGCCGCCGCCGTGGGGGGTCGAGAACGTCTTGTGAACGTTGAAGTGCATGACATCGAACCCGGCCTCGCCCGGCTTGAATCGCCCAAGGATCGCGTTCAGGTTGGCGCCATCCATGTAGGCGAGCGCACCGACCTCGTGGATCGCGTCCAGGAGCTCGCCGATTCGCGCCTCGAAGAGCCCGAGGGTGGATGGGTTGGTGATCATGACCGCCGCCGTTCGCGGCCCGAGAGCCGCCCGGAACGCCTCGAGATCGACCCCGCCGTCCGCGGCCGACCGGATCGTCACCGTCCGGTAGCCGGCCATCGACGCCGTCGCGGGGTTGGTGCCATGGCTCGAATCCGGCACGAGCACCTCGTCGCGCTCCGGCTCGCCGTTGGCCCGGTGGTACGCCCGGATCATGAGGATCCCCGTCAGCTCGCCCTGCGCCCCGGCCGCCGGCTGGAGGCTGACCGAGCGCATCCCGGAGATCTCGGCGAGGGCGCCTTCGAGCTCGAACAGGAGCTGGAGGGTGCCCTGCGCGGCCGCATCCGGAGCCAGTGGGTGGAGGTTGGCGAAGCCCGGCAGCCGGGCGGCCCACTCGTTGAGCTTGGGGTTGAACTTCATGGTGCACGAACCGAGTGGGTAGAAGCCGGTATCCACGGCGTAGTTCAGCTGTGACAGGTTGACGTAGTGGCGGACGACGTCCGGCTCGTTCATCTCGGGAAGGGCCGGCGGCGACGTCCGGCGGGCGGACGCCGGGATCCGGTCCAGCGCGTCCTTGGGAGGATGGGGGATCTTGCCGCCTCCCCGGCCTGGGCGGCCCCGCTCGAAGATCGTCGGCTGCAGCCGGGTTCCCGTGACGCTCATCGGACGCCCCCCGCGACAGATCCGCGGTCCGTTCCCGCCCCGGCCTCGTCCGCGGTCGGCGGGCGCCCGCCGAGGACCTCGCCGAGCGTCTCGGCGAACTGCTCGATCTCCCGCGACGTCGTGAGCTCGGTCGCACAGACCAGCAGCCCATCGGCCAGGCTCGCGTCGTCCGGTTCGGCATCCGCCAGGACGAGCCCGGCCAGGACCCCGCGCTCGAGCAGCCGCCGATGCGTCAGCCGGGCGTCCGGAACCCGGACGGCGAATTCGTTGAGATACGGACCCGGGTGGATCCGCGGCGCGCCCGCGGCCGCCAGCGCCGCCTCCAGCTCGGTGGCACGGGCGGCTCCCAGGGCAGCCACGTCGCGCAGCCCGTGTGGACCGATGGTGGCCAGGTAGATCGACGCCGCCAGCGCCAGGAGTGCCTGGTTCGTGCAGATGTTGCTGGCGGCCTTGTCGCGCCTGATGTCCTGCTCGCGGGCGCGCATCGTCATCACGAACGCACGCTGCCCGTCGACATCGGTCGTCAACCCGACGAGGCGTCCCGGAATCTGGCGGACGAGCCCGTCCGTGCAGGCCAGGATGCCGAGGTACGGCCCGCCGTACTGCGGTGCGATCCCGAGCGGCTGCCCCTCGCCTGCCGCGATGTCGGCGCCGTACGCTCCTGGCGGTTCGAGGACGGCCAGGCCGACCGGCTCGATCACGGCCACGAACAGGGCGCCGGCCGCGTGCGCCAGCTCGCCGATCGCCGGCATCGGCTCGAGCAGGCCCAGGAAGTCGGGCTGGGCGGCGACCACGCCGGCCACTGGTCGATCGGTCTCGGCAAGCATCCGCTCCAGGGCAGCGAGGTCCGTCGTCCCCGCTGCATCGCCCTCCGAAACGAGCGGGACCTCCTCGAGCTCCAGGCCCCCACCGAAGTAGGTCCGCAGCGTCTGGCGGTAGTGCGGATGCACGCCGCGCGACACGAGGACCCGCTCGCGCCGGGTTGCCCGGCAGGTCATGAGGGCGGCCTCGGCCGTGGCCGCCGCCCCGTCGTAGTGAGAGGCGGAGACGACGTCCAGGGCGACCAGCTCGGCCAGCAGTGACTCGTACTCGTAGATGCTCTGCAGCGTCCCCTGGCTGATCTCCGGCTGGTACGGCGTATAGGCCGTGTACCACTCGCCGCGCAGCAGGAGCTGATCGACTGCCGGCGGACTCCAGTGGCGATAGACGCCCGCTCCGAGGAACGATGCGAGGTCGGTCCGGTTGCGGGCGGCCAGGCCGCTCAGCCGCGCTGCGAGCTCGAGCTCGGGCTCGGGGTCCGGCAGGTTCAGCGGCGAGGCACGGAGCGCGGTCGGGATATCGTCGAAGAGTTGGTCGACAGAGGTGAGGCCAAGCGCTCCGAGCATCCTCGCCCGGTCATCGGCGGTATGCGGACCGTACGGCATCGCGAGGGTCAGCCCGCCTCGACCAACGCATCGTAGGCGGCGGCGTCGAGCAGGTCATCGAGCTGCGCCGCGTCGGCGAGCTTGAGTCGCAGCATCCATCCGCCGTCGTAGGGATCGCTGTTGACGAGCTCGGGTTCCCCGGTCAGCGCCGCGTTCGTCTCGGTCACCTCGCCGCCGACCGGCGCGAACAGGTCGCTTACCGCCTTGACCGACTCGACCACGCCGAAGGTGGCGAACTGCGTCAGCGTTCGGCCTGCCTCGGGCAGCTCCACGAACACGATGTCGCCGAGCTGGTCGGCTGCGTAGGCAGTGATCCCGATCGTCGCCGTGTCGCCGTCGACCCGAACCCATTCGTGATCCTTCGTGTACTGCAGCTCCTTCGGTACCATCGGGGTCAGGCCTGCCTCCTGTAGAAGGGCAACGCGACCACTCGCGCGGGGACGCGTGCGGCGCGGATCTCGACATCGACAACGGTACCCGGCTCGGCGTCCGCCGGTGCGACGTAGGCCATCGCGATCGGAATCCCGAGTGTCGGCGACTGGGTCCCGCTCGTGACGACGCCAGTCCGCCGCTCGCCGAGCCACACCGGGTGTCCATGGCGGGCAATGCCGCGGCCTTCCACCGTGAGGCCGACGAGCTTGCTGGCGGGGCCGTCGCGGGCCGCCTTCTCGAGCGCCGCCCGACCCACGAAGTCGTCGGGCTTGTCCAGCTTGACCACGCGACCCAGGCCCGCGTCGTACGGGTTCGTATCGCGGTC
>JAXDKX010000356.1:0-7377 GCA_034666905.1 Chloroflexota bacterium
TGCGGACCGGCGACCCGGTGCTCGTCGAACGGCGGGTCATTGTCGACGGTCACGGCCGCCAGATCGAGGCCACGGAATCGCGCTACCCGGCCGACCGGTACGGGCTCCTCGTGCAGTTTGACGTCGAAGGGCAGGGTGTCGACGCCGCCGACGGAGGCCATGGCGGCACGCTCGAGATCCGCCGGTGACCGGCGGGGCGACGGTAAACCTCCGCGGCCGCCTGGTCCTCGACGATCGGGTTGTCGGCGGCCGGATCACGATCGAGGATGGATGGATCGCGGCGGTCGACCTCGACGACGGGCCGGCCGCGGATGGCCCCTATCTCGCCCCGGGGTTCGTCGACGTCCACGTCCACGGCTGGGGCGGCCACGACGCCATGGGCGATCGCGCCGCGCTCGACGGCATGGCCCGCCGGCTGCTGCGTCGCGGCGTGACCTCGTTCCTGCCGACCGCCGTGACCGCTCCGCTCGGCGAGCTCGTCGCCTTCGCCGAACGCGTCCGCACCTGGCTGCCGGACGCGCCGGCCGACGGAGCGGAGCCACTCGGGTTCAACCTGGAGGGACCGTTCCTCGCCCCGACGCGGCGTGGCGCGCACGACCCCTCCCAGCTCCTGGCACCGGCCGGCGTGCCGAGTACGGCGCTCGAGCCGCTCGTCGATGGACTGCGGCTCCTGACCGTCGCGCCGGAGCTGCCAGGCGCGACCGAGCTCATCCGCTGGCTTCGTGACCGCGGCGTCGCCACCTCGCTCGGTCACTCCGACGCGACCGTCGAAGAGGCGAGAGCCGGCTACCAAGCCGGCGCAACGTCCACGACGCACCTCTTCAACGCGATGAGCGGATTCGACCACCGAGCGCCCGGCGTCGCCGTCGCGGCCCTGCTCGACGACTCGGCGTTCGTCGAGCTCATCGCCGACGGGATCCACGTCCATCCCGCCTTGTGGCCGGTCATCAGCCGGCTCAAGCGGCCCGACCGGCTGCTGCTCGTCAGCGACGCCATCGCGCTCGCGGGGAGTGGCGACGGCCGCGGGCGGATCGGCGGCCTCGAGGTGGAGGTCGAGGGACTGCGCGTCACCCTGGCCGGAACGTCCACGTTGGCCGGATCCGTCATCGCCCTCGACACCGCGGTCCGGAATTTCGTGGCATCGGGCGTCGCGCTGCCCGATGCCATTGCCGCCGCCAGCCGCAACCCGCTCGCCCTGCTCGGCATCTCGGACCGTGGCTCGATGGCAGCAGGCCAGCGCGCCGACCTCGTCGAGCTCGACGCCGACCTGAACGTACAGCGGGTCATGCGCGCCGGCACCTGGCTCGCCGCCGACGCGAACTGACTAGCGCGGCGGCATGGCCGCGAACGTGCGGTCGATGTCGTCAAGCGTGCGAATCGTCGACTCCACCACGACGTCGAGGTACCGCGCCCCGAATTCCGCTGTCGCCTGGCTCGCGTCGCCCCAGGTTCCCGAATGGGTGGCGCGATGGACCGATCCCGGCGCGGAGAAGAAGAACGCGGTGTGGACGGCCGCAGGACTCGTGACCTCCGGGAACGGAGGGAACTCGACGTTCGCGCGATCCATGTCCACGAGCGCCGGATTGATCGCGAGCACGGCCGACGTCTCGCCGCGGTTCGCGTGGAGCCCGTTCGACGGGTCGAAGAACTCGGCCGCCTCGACGGCCGTCATGCCATCCCAGTAGTTGACGGGAAAGGCGTGCACACCGGCGGGCATCCTGGCGGCCGCGCTCGCACACGCGTAGGCGATCGCATACGTGTTGTCGTAATGGCCGTTGAGGAAGACGATCCGCGTGAAGCCCACCGCGGCCAGGGAGGCACACAGGTCCTCGACCAACGCCATGAACGTCGGGACCCGCACGTGGACCACGCCGGTGAACCCCACGTGGGGATAGGACAGCGCGTAGTTGATCGGAGGAGCGACCAGGGCGCCGACCCGGGGAGCGACGCGACGAGCCACCTCCTGCGGGACGAGGACGTCGGTCAGGAGTGGCGCATGCGGACCGTGCTGCTCGGTCGAGCCGGTCGGCACGATCACCGTCTGGTGGTCCTGCAGGAAGGCTTCGACCTCCGGGTCGGTCATCTCGCCCATGAACACGGTCGGTGGTTTCATCGCGACGTCCTCCTGTTGCCTCCCGTCAGGCGATGGTGGTGGTGAGCTCCCCGATCTGCTCGATCCAGACTGTCGCCACATCGCCGGCCTGAAGGTGCCGATCGGGCCCCATGGGACCGGCGAGTCGCGCGGGGGTGCCGGTTGCGATCAGGTCCCCCGGTCGGAGTGTCACATGGCGGCTGAGATAGGCGATCACCTCGGCGATCGAGAACCGCATGTCCGCCGTATTGCCGTCCTGGATGGCGATCCCGTTGATGCTCGAGCCGAGGCCGATGCCGAGACCGTCGGACGGCAGCTCGTCGCGCGTCACGACCCAGGGACCCACCGGGCAGAAGCCGGCCATGGACTTTCCGAGCAGCCACTGGTCGCCGTCGAGCCATGGGTCGCGAGACGAGATGTCGTTGATGCACGTGTAGCCGAACACGTGGTCCATCGCGTCCTCCGGCTCGACCGAGGTCGCGGCGATGCCGACCACGACCCCGAGCTCGCATTCCGGATCGACATTGGGCGTCAGCCCGCGGTCCCAGGTCAGGACCGCGCCATGCGCCGCCACCGATCCTGGCGCCTTGCCGTAGATGAGGGGGCGGGCCGGCCTGCCGGCATCCGGGCCCCCGGGCGGACGGTAGTTCCCGCCGACGGTGTAGATCGCGCCCGGGTCCGGGACGGCCGGCCCGATCTCGAGGTCGTCGAGCGACCGATAGGCGTCGTCCGGCTGCGTCGCGACCCAGGCGCCGATGCGCCGCATCGCGTCCGGGCCACCTCCGGCGATCACCCGCACCGAGACATCGAGGCCTGGGTCGCCCGTGGCCAGCACCAGGCACCGCCCCTCGCGCACCAGGGCAACTGCCTGCTGCCCGTCGACGACCACGGTGGCCAGGCGCATCGATCAGGCGCGCGCTGCAGGGTCGGCCAACAGCGGCGCCACGGCAGCGCGCATGACGCCCGCCATGCCCGCAACGCCGGTCCACCGCTCGAACGCGATGGCGGCCTGCTGGATGAGCATCTCCGACCCGTTCGCCGCCCTGAGGCCACGCGCGCGTGCCGCCCGCAGCAGCGACGTCTCCGCCGGGACGTAGACGAGGTCGAAGACCGTGGCCATTGTCGGCAGCACGTCGACCGTGATCGTTTCTCCCGGATCCAGCATCCCGACGGTCGTCGCGTTGACGGCGAGGTCGGCGGAACGAAGCGCCTGCTCGAAGGCAGGATCCGCGAGCGCTACGGCCGACCGCGAACCGGTTCCGATGCCGGCGAAGCGCTCCACCAGCATGGCCGCGGACGCCACCGCGCGATTCCCGACGGTCACGTGCCGAGCGCCCGCCCGAAGACAGGCGAACACGACGGCGTGGGCCGCACCGCCGGCTCCGGCAACGACGACGGTTGTCCCGGCGAGCGATCGACCCATCGCAAGCTCGACACCGGCCTGGAAGCCCGGCGCGTCCGTATTGAAGCCGACGAGCGTGCCGGAGGCGGTCCGCGCGACGTTATTGACGGCACCGATCGTCTCCGCGTCCGCATCGATCTCGTCGCACAGCTGGGCGATCATCCGCTTGTACGGGGCCGTCACGCCGAGGCCGAGCCATTCCGGCCGGCGTGCCTCGCGGACGGCGCCTTCCACCTCGTCGGGCTCGAGTTCGAGCAGGACGTACCGCGCGGCGATCCCCGCCGCATCGAACGCGGCGTCGTGCATGACCTGGGAGTGGCGTCGCTTCAGCGGCTTGCCGATGAGGCCAACCCGCTGGTTCACCGCAAGGCGGGCGACAGGCGCCGGACCGGTTCGGCCGCCGCGGGAAACGTCACGTTCGGGATGATCTCGTCCACCCATTGCCGGAGCTGGGCTGGATCCGGCGTCATCGTGTGCAGGACGAAATACTCGACGCCTGCGTCGACTCGCGCCTGCAGGGAGGCGATCACCTCGTCCGGAGTCCCGAACAGGTAGACCGATTCGAGGTAGTGCTCGCCACGTTCGGAGCTCATCACCCTGAGGAAGGCCCGGTGCTGCTCCTCGCGCGCCTTCACCGGGTCGTTGGTCAGGACCAGGTGCAGGAAGTTCTCGTGGGCGACGACGCACTCCCTCGGATCACGGCCGTGCTCACGGTAATAGGCCTGGAGCTCCACCCAGTCGCGGGCGATGTCCTCCGGCGGGCAGGTTGGCCGCGGGATCCAGCCGTCGGATCGCAGGACCCGAGCCTTGACCGATTCGACGAAGCGGGGCAGGTCAGGTGACTTCGGGTCGGCCAGCTGCGACCCGCCGCCGATCCAGAGCTCGGGACGCCTGGACGCCGTCGGCTCGATGAACAGGTCGTCGACCGAGTAGTAGGTGCCGCGGTAGGTGACGGTCTCGCCCGCGAGCAGCGGCAGCAGGATGTCGAGCATCTCGTCGGTGCGCTTTCCGCGTTCCGACTTGTGGACGCCGACCGCCTCGTATTCGGCGTCGTTCCAGCCCACGCCGGCGCCGAGGATCATCCGGTTCTCGGACAGGAACTGGAGCGTGGCCAGCTCCTTTGCCAGGATCACCGGGTTGCGCAGTGGCATGATCAGGATGGAGGTGCCGAGGCGGACCCGCTCCGTGACGCCGGCCGCGACGGCGAGCGCCGCCAGGGGCTCCAGGAACGAGACCGAATAGAACCGCCTGGCCGCCAGCAGGTGGTCGGTGATGAATAGCGAGTCGAACCCGAGCTCCTCCACCGTCCGCGCGAATGCCTTGATGCCTCGCGCGCGTTCCGGACCGTCGCCATCCCAGATGTACGACGGCAGGAAGACCCCGAACCGTCCGACGTCGCTCATGCGCATACCACCTCCATGCAGGTCCGGCTCATCGGCCGTGATACTCCGGGTCTCGCTTGCCGAAGAACGCCTTCGCACCCTCCACCATGTCCTCGCTGGAAAAGATCCGCTCGGACGCGTCCAGCTCGGCGGCCAGGCCCGCGTCCAGGTCGACGTCCATCGCCAGGTCGATCAGGCGCTTCGCTTCGCGGACGGCGAGCGGGCCACGGGCGGCGATCTCCGCGCCCACCGCATCCGCGGCCGTGCGCGCGTCGCCCGCCGGCACGACCTGGTTGACCAGTCCGATCCGGGCCGCCTCGTCGGCGCTGATGATTCGACCCGTCAGGATCAGCTCCTTGGCCCGCGCCGGCCCGATGACGCGCGGCAGGCGCTGGGTGCCGCCGCTTCCCGGCAGCACGGCCAGGCGGACCTCCGGCATGCCCAGCCTCGCACGCGCGGAGGCGATCCGCACGTCGCAGCAGAGGGCGAGCTCCAGCCCGCCACCGAGCGCATCGCCCTCGATTGCCGCGATCGTCGGCATCGGCAGGTTCGCGAGCTGCCGGTAGACGAGCTTCTCGAGCAGCAGCTTGCCCTCCGCCACGCGCCCGCGGAGCCCCTCGAACTCGCCGATGTCGGAGCCGGCGCAGAAGGCGCGCTCGCCCCTGCCCGACACCACCACCGCCCGGACGTCGTCTGCGCCGGCCAGCGATGTGAGGGCCGCGTGCAGCTGCTCGGTGAGCTCGCGAGTGACGAGGTTGAGCGGCGGGTTGACCAGCTCGAGCTGGGCGACCTGGCCGAGCCGGAGCGAGACGAGCTCGCTCACGGTGCGCCTCCGAACGCCGCGGCCAGCCCCATCGGCCCCGTCCAATAGAGCCGTGGGTCCATCGTCCGCAGGTCTTCGGCGATGCGCGGTCGGAAGCCCATCTGGCCCAGGACATCGCGCTCGACGTCGATGCCGGGCGCGACCTCGGTCAGGACGAGGCCATCGTCGTCCAGCGCGAGGACGGCGCGCTCGGTGATGTAGCGCACCTGCTGGCCGCGCTCGCGGGCCAGGCGGCCGTTGAACGAGATCTCGCGGACTGCAGGCACGAATTTGCCGAGGCTGCCCTCGTTGACGATCCGGACCCCGCCGTCGATCTCGATGTCCAGGCCGCGGGCGGTCATAGTGCCCACGAAGTTGATCTTCCGGGTTCGGGCGCTGATGTTGGGGAAACCGCCGGGGCCGCGAACCCGCCCCTCGAAGGCGTGGACGTTGACGTTGCCCTCGGCATCGACTTCCGCGAACGAGAGGCTCGCGACGTCGAGCCCGCCACCGTCGTAGAAGTCGAACATGTAGGGTTGGTCGATCATGGCCTGGTAGTTGAACCCGGCGCCCCCCTCGTTGCCGGCCACGGGAACGCCGCCGAAGATGCCCTGCTCGACGGTCAGCACCAGCTGATCGGTGATCCCTTCCTCCCAGGCCACGCGGCCGATCAGCTGGCTGATCCCGAAGCCGAGGTTGCAGATGGCGCCGGGCGGGAACTCGAGCAGCGAGCGCCTCGCAATGATCTTGCGGACGTCGAGCGGCAACGGTGGCTCGGGCCGGACCGGTCGCCGCAAGGCCCCGGCGTAATAGGGCGAGTCCTTCGTGATGTACGTCTGCCACTGATCAGGGTCCACGTAGACGTGGTCGATCAATGCACCAGGAACTTTCACGTCGCGCATCCGCAGGCTCCCGCGCGTCGCCAGCTGGCGGACCTGGGCGATGACGATGCCGCCGCTGTTGCGAGCGGCCATGGCCATGGCCAGCATCTCGCCCTGGACCGCCTCGCCCTCCATCGTCAGGTTGCCGTCTTCGTCCGCGGTCGTCCCACGGATGACGGCGACATCGATCGGGAAGGCGTGGAAGAGGAGCCATTCCCGACCGCGCAGGGTGACGACCTCCACGAGATCCTCGGTCGTCAGGGCGTTCTGCCTGCCGCCGGTCTGGCGCGGGTCGACGTACGTTCCGAGGCCGACCTGGGTGAGCAGTCCCGGTCGTCCGGCCGCGATCTCGCGCATCAGCTGGGAGAGCACGCCCTGCGGGAACGAGTACGACTCGATCTCGTTCGCCTCGACGAGCGCCCCGAGCCTGGGCTCGTTGCCGATGTTGCTGCCGATCGTCCGCCGCATGAGCCCGGACAGGCCGAGCTGCGAGAAGCCACGGTCCGCGAAGTCTCCGATGCCCACGATCCGCACGGTGGTCAGATCGCGCGGACGGCCGTTCTCGGCGTAGACCGCGGCGAGCTCATCGATGAAGCGCTGGGGCAGTGCGTGGCCGGCCCCGGAGCCACCGATGACCACGGTGCTGCCGTCGCGGACGAGCCCGACCGCCTCCCCGACATCGAGGATGGTGGTCACGGCATGTACCCGCCGGCATTCGGGTTGAGCGTCTGGCCGAGGAACAGGCTCGAGGCGTCGGAGAGCAGGAAGATGACCGCGTCGGCGACCTCGTCGGCGCGCCCGAACCGCCCGAGCGGCAT
>JAXDKX010000357.1:0-6089 GCA_034666905.1 Chloroflexota bacterium
GGCCGCATCGGCGACATCGTCGGGCGCAAGTTCACGTTCCTCGTGACGATCAGCGTGATGGGTGTCTCGACGGCGCTTGTCGGTGTCCTCCCGACGTATGCGCAGATCGGAATCCTGGCCCCGATCATCCTCGTGCTCCTGCGCCTCGCGCAGGGCCTCGCGCTCGGAGGCGAATACGGCGGGGCCGCGATTTACGTCGCCGAGCACAGCTCCGACGAACGGCGCGGGCAGAACACGAGCTGGATCCAGACGACGGCGACGCTTGGCCTTCTGCTGGCGCTCGTGATGATCGGCATCTTCCGCCTGGCGTTGTCCCCCGCGGACTTCACCAGCTTCGGCTGGCGGATCCCCTTCATCCTGTCGATCGTGCTGGTCGCCATGGCCCTCTACATCCGCTTGCGGCTCCAGGAGACTCCGCTCTTCACGCAGCTGAAAGCCGAGGGCAAGGCCTCGACATCGCCGTGGCGCGACTCCTTTGGCAACGCCGCCAATCGGAAGCTGATCCTGCTAGCCCTCCTCGGTGCGACGGCAGGCCAGGCGGTCGTCTGGTACCAGGGCCAGTTCCAGGCCCTGTTCTTCCTGGGGACCAACCTCGGTGTCCGATTCCAGGATGCGTACCTGATCGTCGGGACCGCAATCGTGCTCGGGACACCCTTCTTCGTGGTGTTCGGCCGGCTGTCGGACCGGATCGGCCGCAAGCCCATCATCCTGGGCGGCTGCGCGATCGCGGCGATCTCCTACTTTCCGATCTACAACCTGATGACCCAGTTCGCCCACCCACAGGGTGTCCTCGCGACGACGGGCAAGGCGGCCGGCAAGTTCGTGGGTCCGGACGGCGTCACGCCGACGGTGGCCCAGCCGGAGATCCTCCCGCTCATCGCCCTGGTCTGGATCCAGATCGTCTTCGTGACGATGGTCTACGGCCCGATCGCGGCGTTCCTCGTCGAGTTCTTTCCGGCGAGGATCCGGTACACCTCGCTCTCGATCCCCTATCACGTCGGCAACGGCTGGTTTGGCGGCTTCCTGCCGCTCATCGCTGCCAGCCTGCTGGCATCGACGGGCAACCTCTACGCCGGCCTGATCTACCCGATCGTGGTCGCGACCGTGACCGTGATCATTGGCGGCCTGTTCATCCGCGAGAGCAGGCACGTGAAAATCTGGGACGAGGTGGGCGGCGAGACCGAGAACGTCAGGGCGGCAACGGCCGGCGGCTGATCGCCCGGTCCAGATCGCGTCAGTCGGGCAGTGTGAACACGCGCCCGCGCAACACGGCCCGATCCTCGAGCTGTGTGGTCGTCTGGACGTCATACGCGGCGAGCGGGACCAGGTCGCCCGCGGGCAGGTAGCGACGGCCCGGGTCTCCGACGAGGACCCGCGTGCCGTTGGCCGCCGCTCGCCGCAGCCACGGCAGCACCCGCTCGGCCAGCTGGGTCTCGTACCAGGTATCGCCAGCGAGCAACAGATCGGCGTCGGGCGGATCGTCGTCGAGGACGTCTCGACCGACAAATCCGACCCGGACGCCGTTCGCGCGGGCGTTGAGCCCAACGGCCGCCTCGGCGAATGGGTCGATGTCGATTCCGGCCGAGCTCGCCGCGCCCTGGCGCATCGCCACGATCGCGCACAGCCCGGAGCCCGTGGCGAAGTCGACGACGTGCCTGCCGGTCACCTCCTCGGGATGCTCCTGCAGGAACCGCGCAATCGCGAGTCCGCCCGCCCATGCGAACGCCCAGAACGGGATGGGCGCGCTCGTCACGCGCAGCGCCGATTCGGTGGCCCTCCAGACCGCCGCCGTGTCGTCCGCGAGGTGGAGCTGGACGTCGACGACGCCTTCGACCGGCCGGAGCCGCGTGTAGCGCCCGATGAGCGCACGGCGGTGCGACAGCGGGACGCGACGCGGGGTATCGCCGATCTGATGGCGTGACGTCACCCGTGCAGCTTGCCAGACCGGGCATGCGAAGGGCGGTGCCGCCGTGGCACCGCCCCGTTCATCCGGTAACGAGAGCTAGCCGCAGGACACGTCCGGGTTGAATGCCGCGAACGTCCCCGATGGGTTGGTCTGCCAGAGCCACACGTGGAGTGAGTAGAACGCCGGAATCTGATAGCGATTGGGTTCACCGGTCGACATGAACATCTGGCCGAACAGCATCGGCATCACGCCCGGATGTGCCGCGTTCCAGGCCTGCTGGAAGACGACGAACTCGACGGCGACGAGCTTGAGATTGCCGTGCTTGTCGGGTGCGTAGACCAGCGCCTGTGGCTGGGCGGGATCGAGGCTCGGCTGGAGCAGGTCGCCGTTGATGTAGTGGAAGCCCATGGCTCCCGTGTCGTCGAACGACGCGATGCATTCGTGGAGCGGTCCCGATGGCGGCAATGCGTAGCCGCCGCCGGCGGCCTGGTCGACGCTGTTGAAGCGCGCCGTGGCGGCCCGGAGTGTGTCGAGGTCGGACCGGGTGGCGCTGACCCCCACGACGGCGATCGCACCGATGACGATCGCCGTGAGCGCGGCCGCCACGAGGCGGACCCGGGTGCGGGTGAACAGGCGGGACGTGAGCCATGAGCGGTTCGAGTTCATCTCAGCTCACCTCGATCGGGATTTCGTAGACCTCGACGGTCGGGTGGCCGGCCCGCTCGTGGATACGCATCACGGATTCGCGCGATGGTCCACTCGACAGGCAGAAGACCTTGCCCGACTCGGGATCGAGCCAGGCGCGCTCGAAGCGCATGCCCTCCTCCCGCTGGATGGCCACGTCGCGTTCGTGGGCTTCCTTCAGCTGCTCGGCGGTGACGCCGAAGAAGCCCGAATGGACGTCGATGAAGTTGGCCATGCCTGCCTCCTTGAGCCGGGCGCCTCGACCAGATCGGTCGGCGCCTGGGCACCAAGCGTCCACCCATCGATTGGGGTGGTCATCGGTCGAATGACCGATGACCGTCGGGATGCGTGGCCTACACTTCGAAGGTGATGAACACGGCATTAAGGTCTGTCCGGTGTCCGCTCCTCGTGGGGCGAGACGAGCTGCTCATCCTCGCCGACAGGCGTCTCGATGACGTCCTCGCGGGGCGTGGCCAGTTCCTCCTGATTGCCGGTGAGGCCGGGATCGGCAAGACGCGTCTGCTGGCCGCCGTCCAGCGCAAGGCGGAGGCGCGCGGCCTGGCGGCGGTCGACGGGGCGGTCGCGCCCCAGGATCGCGACGTCCCGGCGGCCTCGATCCTGGACCTGGCGCGCACGATGACCCGGCTGCCGGCATTCGCCGAGCTCGGTCGCGAGCTGCTCGACCTCTGCGATACCACCACGGCGGCCGAGCACGTCCAGCGTCGACGGCTTGTCATGCAGATCGTCGAGCGGATTCTCGTCTCGCTGCCCGGACCCACGATGCTGTCATTCGAGGACCTCCAGTGGGCTGACGACCTGAGTCTCGAGATCATCGCGGAGCTCGCGCGCCGGTCGCGTGACAGGCAGCTCCTGCTGACCGCCGACTATCGCACCGAGGATGTCCCTCCCGGCACCAGCCTTCGGGACTGGCGGACGCGGCTGATCACCCAGCGGATCGCTGAGGAAGTCCGGCTGGCCCCGCTGACGCACGCCGAGACGGCCCTCGTGACGACCCTCCTCCTCGACACGGGGCTCCCGGCGCCGCGGGATGTCGTGGACGCCGTGTTCGAGCGGACGGATGGCATCCCGCTCCACGTCGAGGAACTCCTTGGCGCGCTGAGCGCAGATGAGCGAGCCGACGGCAAGGCCATCAGGGAAGCCACCGTCCCCGACACGATCGAGGATGCCGTGGTCGCACGGATCGCGCATCGCTCTCGCGAGGCGCAGGCCGCCGCTCGCGCCGGGGCGGTCATCGGTCGGTGCTTCGTTCCCGAGGTTCTCGCCGGGATCATGGACGTGCCGGTTGAGTCGCTCGAGGCACCGCTGCAGGAGCTCGTCGACAACTTCATCCTCGATCCACCCGGACTCCGTCAGCTCTACGACTTTCGACACCAGCTCCTGCGGGACGCGCTCTACCGCACCGTCCCGGCCTCAGATCGTCGCCGGCTCCATGCGCGCGTTGGCGAGTTCGGGGGGCACCTCGAAGGCGCCTCCGAGATCCATGCCTCGGTCCACTACGAGCGCGCGGGCCTCCGCCGCCAAGCCTTCGACGCCGCGGTCGTGGGCGCCCGCGACGCGGCTCGGGTGTCAGCGCATCGCGAGGCGTTCGAGCTCTACCGGCGCGCCGTGGACAACATGCCGGACGACCTCGAGGCCGGTGGGCGCGCGGAGATCATGGACTCGTACGCGATGGAGGCACTATCGATCGAGGAGATCGAGATCGCCGAACGAGCTGCCGAGGAGGCCGTGGTTGCCTACCGGGCCGCGGGCCAGCCGGCGCTTGCGATCGCCGCCATGGCGTCGACCTTCACCGCGTGGCGACGCCAGGGATATCCGCTCGCCGAGCGTCTGGCGGCGATGCGGGATCTCTCGACCGAGCTCGACGGCCTGCCCGAGGATCGCGACGTCATCGCTGCCAGGGCTGGCCTCGAAACGTATCGGGCGATTGCGCTCATCGACGCCCGGGCCCTGCCCGAGGCCCGCGCCCTGCTCGCGACCGCGAGCGCCGCCGGGGATCAGATCGGCGACCCGGAATGGCGCATGGTCGCCGACTGGAAAGGCGGCGTCGCGGACGTGGTGTCCGGCGACGTCGAGGCCGGGTTGGCCCGTGTCAGCGAAATGGCGCTCGCGGCTGAGCGCGCCGGCCAGGAGGGAACCGGCGTGTCTGCGTTCAGGGACGCCGCGACCCTGGCCGCATATGCACTCGACTATGGCACCGCCGCGAAATGGATCAAGGAAGGTCTTCGCTACGCTGATTCGATCGAGCAATCGCATTGCGCCCATGTGATGAGCGCGACGTCTGCGATGGTGTCGTGGGCCACGGCTGATTGGGCGGACGCCACGCGGAAGGCTCGGCACGCGGTCGTCGACAAGGGCTGCCATCGCGCCGCGGCAATGGCGCGCTGGGCGCTTGGGTATGTCAGCCTCGGGCGCGGCGACCTCGACGCGGCGACCGTCGAGTTGACCGAAGCGCTCCGGTTCGGCACGACCAGCGAAGAGATCGAGCTGATCATGCCGCCCCTCTGGGGTCTGGCCGAGGTCGCCCTGCTGGCCGGACACCCCGATCAGGCGCTGGCCATGTGCCGCGACGCGTACGAGCGTGCCGAAGTCGTCGGCGAGCGCACGCTCCTGACGGCGTTCGTCGTGACCGGCGTACGCGCAGCGCAGCAGGCGGGTCGACCGGGCGAGGCTGTGACGTGGCTGGACGCCTGCACAGAGCGCCTGTCGTCGATCCCTGACGTCGCCCGTGCGGCGCTCGAGCATGGCCGCGGCCTCGTCGCGCTCGCCGCCGGTTCGACGGGCGTTGCGCGACTGGCCCTGGAGGCGGCGATCGACGGATGGGATGGCCATGGGCGGGTCTGGGAGGCCACGTGGGCACGCCTCGACCTTGCAACCTGTCACACCCGCTCCAACCGGTTCGCCGAAGCCGTCGCGCTGGCCGTCGAGGCGCGGACCGTTGCATCAAGGCTCGACAGTCGACCGCTCGCGGACCGCGCCGATGCCCTGCAACGGACGGCACGCGGTCACGATTTCGTGGACGAGCCCTGGCGCCCGTTGACGGCCCGCGAGTTCGCCGTGGCGAGGCTGATCACCGAAGGGTTGACGAACGCCGAGATCGCGAGCGAGCTATCGATCGCCTCGAAGACCGCAAGCAGTCACGTCGAGCACATCCTGGCCAAGCTCGGGGCGTCTCGCCGCGCCGAGATCGCCGCCTGGGCGAGCACCGTGGAGCACGCGGCAGGACGGCAATAGGCGTCCATCGCGCGTCCCTTGCCGGTCCGTAATCAAACTGTTACCGTAGCCGCCCCGTTACGGAAATGGCTGGAGGGCAGGCACCATGGCGACCGGCAGCGGCACGAAGGATGATCCCTGGCAGCTCAAGACCCCGCCCTGGACGTCTGAGTACACGATGTACCGCGACGACGCCTCGGACCCGCCGACGATCGTCTGCGAGGTCGGTGGCACGAAGCTCCTGTACGACGCTCGAGCCAGCGCCGAC
>JAXDKX010000358.1:0-8323 GCA_034666905.1 Chloroflexota bacterium
CCACTCGCCGTGCATGACCCTCAAGTGGGCCACCAGCCGCACGAACGATCGACGCGACGAGCTCATGGGCATCGTCGCCCTCATCCCAGATGACCAGGGCGAGCGCGCCTGCAGCGACCGGCGGAGCCAGCCGCGCCGGCGCGGACTCCAGGCGAGGAACGATGAGGCTCGGATCACCCGCGGCCGGAACCACCAGCATCGTCAGGCGCTCGAGTGGCATCGCTCCGTATCCAGCCAGGTAGCGCATGTCGGCGCCGACACCGACGAGGATCGCCGACAGGCCGGATTCGACGGCCAGCGTCCGTGACGCGGCCAGCCGATCGACGAAGCGCGTGGCAGGAATCGTCGGCCGAGTCGAGATCACGATGCGGATTCGACGGCGCTCGCCGTCGAGAGCCAGGTGCCGATCTGGCGCGGGCCGTCCTCGAACAGGAGGCGATAGGCGTAGACCCGGCTGGCGCCCGCGGCGAGCGCCCGTTCTCGCGATTCCCGGTCGTCGTGCTGGCCAACGGCGAGGACTGGCCTCCCCGCTCCCGTCGCCGAGGCGATCGCAGCGATCCCGTCATAGGCCCGGGCGGTCAGGTCCACGATCGCCCGATCGACATCGGCGAGCACGGCGTCGAACGCCGCGGCGGAGCGAGTTGGAACCGCGACGGCACCAGCCGCACGCACCAGCTCGGCCAGCCTGGTCGCCCAGATCAGGTCGTCGGCCAGGATCGCGACGCGCTCGGTCAGTTCAAGGTCTCCGCGAGGTGGTGGAAGACGTCGCGGGCGGTGATCACGCCGGTCGGCCGGCCGTCGCGGATGATCGGGATGTGGCGGAAGCCGCCGACCGCCATCCGGTTGATGGCCAGGGCGATTGGGTCGTCGTGGCGCAGGACGACCGGATCCCGGGTCATGAAGTCGCGGACATGGAATGCATCGAGGTGCTTGCCTGCCACCTTCACGACGGCATCGCGGTCCGTGAAGATGCCGACCAATCGATCATCCACGGTGATCAGGACGAAGTCCGACTCCGCCTCCTGCATCTGCGCGATCACGCGGTCGACCGGCGTATCCGGGCCGACGGTCAGCGGCGGTGGAGCCCCCAGCTCGTCGAGGTGCTCGCCGAGCAGGCGGCCCTGGAAGGAGAGCGCCGGCTGCGGGACGTCATGACCGGCCAGGTCCGCGCCGCAGTTGTCGCAGACCTCGGCACCCGTCAGGTTGTCGAACCCGCAGACCGGACAGTGCATTCCGATTCCTCCCGACCCGTGACTACTCGACCGTCCATGTTTCGCCGCCATTGAGCGCCTGCTCCAGGTCGCCCGCGCCGCTTCGGGCCACGGCGGCCGTCAGCTGGTCAGCGATCAGCTGATGGTGGGTCGGACGCGGTACCGCGCGGAACACGCCGACGGGGACGGGATAGTCGGGCCACATCATCCGCGAGAGCATCAGCGCCAGGAACGGCTCCTCCGCCAACTCGTCATGGACGAGCAGGTCGCCCTCGGTGATGCCGTCTTCCCCGATGGTGACGACCTCGGGATGGAGGCCGTTCAGGCGGATTCCCCTGGTGCGGTCCTTGCCGAAGATCATCGGCTTGCCGTGCTCGAGGAACAGCATCCGGTCCTCGCGGAACTCCCGGTCGGTGAAGTCGCGCCACGCACCGTCGTTGAAGATGTTGCAGTTCTGGAGGACCTCGACGAAACAGGAGCCGGCGTGTCGGCCGGAGCGTTCCAGGGTCTGCTGCAGGTGTTCGGTGTGCGTGTCGACGGAGCGGGCCACGAAGCTGGCCTCGGCTGCCAGGGCGATCGTGAGCGGCACGATCGGCGTGTCGACCGTACCCGCCGGGGTGGACTTCGTCCGCTTGCCGAACTCCGAGGTCGGCGAGGCCTGGCCCTTGGTCAGGCCATAGATCCGGTTGTTGAACATGATCATGTTGATGTCGACGTTGCGGCGCATCGAGTGGATGACGTGGTTCCCGCCGATCGACAGGGCATCGCCGTCGCCCGTGATCACCCACACCATCAGGTCCGGCCGGGCGGCCTTCAGGCCCGTGGCGAGCGTTGGCGCCCGTCCATGGATCGTGTGAAACCCGAACGTGTTCATGTAATACGGGAGCCGCCCGGAACAGCCGATGCCCGAGATGAACACGATGTTCTCGCGGGGATAGCCGAAGTCCGGCATGACCTTCTGCGTCTGGGCAAGGATCGAATAGTCACCGCAGCCCGGGCACCAGCGAACCTCCTGGTCGGACACGAAGTCCTTGCGGGTCAGCTGGATGATCGCGGCATTCTCGGGGCTCAGCGGTGGCTGCGCCGCGGCGGCGGGCGCGGCCGAAGCGTGGCCGTTGGTCTCTGTCATGTGCCTGTCTCCGCGAGGATGCGCTCGGCCTCCTCGATGATCTCGACGATCCTGAATGGCTTGCCGCGGACCCGGTTGTACCCGATCGCATCGATCAGGAACCGCGCCCGGATGAGCATGGAAAGCTGGCCCAGGTTGACCTCCGGGATCAGCACCCGGCTGTAGCTTCGGAGGACCTCCTCCGTGTTCGCGGGAAACGGGTTCAGATGCCGCAGGTGGGCATGGGCGACGGCCTTGCCGTCCGCCGTCAGGCGCTCGACGGCCGAGCGGATCGCGCCGTAGGTCGAGCCCCAGCCCAGGATCAACAGGTCGCCACGCTCGGGTCCGAAGACCTCGAGCGCCGGGATGTCGTCGGCGATCCCCGCGACCTTGGCCGCGCGGAGCATCTGCATCCGATGGTGGTTGTCCGGGTCGTAGCTGACGTTTCCGGTGATGTCGGCCTTCTCCAGGCCGCCGATCCGGTGCTCGAGACCGGCCGTTCCGGGTACGGCCCACGGTCGCGCCAGCGTCTCGGGATCGCGCTGGTACGGGCGGAACGTCGCCGGGTCGGTCGCGTTCTCGACGGCGATGCTCGGCAGGTCGGCGACGGACGGGATCCGCCACGGCTCCGAACCGGTCGCCAGGAACGCGTCGGACAGGTAGACCACCGGGGTCATGTACTTGAGGGCGAGCCGGCACGCCTCGATGGCCAGATCGAAGCACTCGCCGGGTGTCGCCGGGGCCACGATCGGGATTGGCGAGTCCGAGTTGCGCCCGAACATGACCTGGAGGAGATCCGCCTGCTCGTTCTTGGTCGGCATCCCGGTCGAAGGGCCGGCCCGCTGGACATCGATGACCACCAGCGGCAGCTCGACCATGACGGCCAGCCCCATGGCCTCGGTCTTGAGGGCGATACCCGGCCCGGAGGATGCGGTCAGGGCCAGCGCGCCGCCATAGGACGCCCCGATCGCCGCGCCAATCGCTGCGATCTCGTCCTCGGCCTGGAAGGTCTTGACGCCGAACGCCTTGTAGCCGGACAGCTGGTGGAGGATGTCCGAGGCTGGCGTGATCGGATAGCTGCCGTAGAACAGCTGGCGGTCGGCCAGGCGTGACGCCGTCAGGAAGCCGAGCGCGGTCGCCTCGTTGCCGGTGATGTTGCGATAGGTGCCCGGGTCCAGCCTGGCTGGCTTGACGCGGTAGTGGGTGTGGAATGCCTCGGTCGTCTCGCCATAGGCATAGCCGGCCTTGAGGGCGCGCTTGTTGGCTTCGGCGACGACCGGTCGAGCCGAGAATTTCTGGTCGATCCAGCCGAGGGTGGGATCCATGCTCCGCTCGTACAGCCAGAACATCAGGCCCAGGGCGAAGAAGTTCTTGGTCAGGTCCATCTGCTTCGAGGTCATCTCGAGACCCTCGAGCGAGCGCGTGTTCAGGGTCGAGATCGGGATCTCGAAGACCGTGTACGCCTTGAGTGAGCCGTCGGTCAACGGATTGCTCGCGTAGGCGGCCTTGTTCAGGTTGGCCTGGCTGAACGCATCGCTGTTGACGATCAGCGCGCCGCCAGCGGGCAGGTCGCCGATATTGGTCTTCAGGGCGGCCGGGTTCATCGCCACGAGGACGTCCGGCTGGTCGCCGGGCGTGTGGATGTCCGAGGACGAGAAGCTGATCTGGAAACCCGACACTCCGGGCAATGACCCGGCGGGCGCCCGGATCTCGGCCGGAAAGTCGGGCAGCGTGCTGATGTCATTGCCAAAGACGGCCGCGGTCCGGGTGAACTGGGTGCCGGTTAGCTGCATGCCGTCGCCGGAGTCCCCGGCGAACCGAATCGTGACCCGTTCGAGCTCCTGGACGTCCGGGCCGAGCTCGGTAGCCGTCGTGTCTGTCATCCGCCTTCCGGCTTCTTCATGCGCTGGTGGAGCCGCGGAGGGAGATTGAGCAACTCTTCCGGGAACGACTCGGCAAGGTACTTGATGATGTCCGCCTGTCGGACGACGCCGACCAGGTGCCCGGAATCGTCGACCAGCGGCACGTTGCGGTAGCGACCCGTCTGCATCAGGACGATGGCGTCACGGATCGTGTCGTCGAGGTCCAGGGTGTGTGGATCGGTGGTCATGAGGGCTTCGACCGGCTGCCTGAGATCCACCTGTCCGCCGACGATCCGGCCGAAGATATCGCGCTCGGTCAGGACCCCGAGCAGGCGGCCGCCGGCATCGCAGACGAACACGGAATCGCCGGTACCGGTGCGCTGAATCGACCGAATGCATTCGGCCAGCCCGGTGCCCGGCAGGACCGTGACGGGTTGGCGTCGGCTCAGCACGCGCAACCGTTCCTCGGTGAGTGAGGGGACGCGGCGCGCGACAGCGGCTTCGGTGATGTCGCTCACGCTTCCAGTGTAGTGCGTCCCCTCATCGCGGCTTGGTTCGGGCTGCTAGCCTCCCGCGGATGGATCGCCGCCGCGCCACCGGGGTCGCCCTCATCCTCGCCTCGGCCGCGGGATTTGGGTCAGGCTCGCTCTTCGCCCAGCCCGTCTACCACGCCGGGGTCGGCTGGCTGGTGCTGTCGGCCTGGCGGTTCCTGTTCGGGGCGGGTCTGACATGGGGCTGGCTGCTGTTCTCGGCCGGGCGGCGCCGCGGATTGCGCGCCCTGGATCGGCGGGCGATGGTCGCGGCGATCGCCCTCGGCATCCTCTACGTCGGGAATTCGGGCGCGTATTTCGCGGGTCTCGAGACCGTCTCGCCCTCGCTTGCCGCACTGATCGTCTATCTCTACCCGTCGCTCGTCGCCGTCCTGTCGCTTCGGTTCGGGCAACGGTTGCGCGGCCTCCGCGCCTGGCTTGCGCTGCTCGTGACACTCGCCGGCATCGCGCTCGCCGTCGGCGGGATCGACCCGACCGCTGCTCCCCCACTTGGCGGACTGTTGCTGATCATCGCCTCGCCCTTGATCTATTCGGTCTGGATCGTCCTCTCGGCGAGGCTGTCCGGCGAGCGACAGGATGCGGTCGGCGATGCCGCACCCGACGGCGCATCGGCTACGGCGGCAACCGCCCTGATGATGACGTCGACAGCCCTCGTCTATTGGCTCCTCGCGCTCGGCAGCGGACAGCGGGTCCTCCCGACCGAGATCCCGGCCGATGCCTGGCTGGGGCTGTTGGGGGTGGGCATCCTCTCGACGTTCATCGCCATCCAGACCTTCTATGCGGGGGCACAGCGAATTGGCGCGGCGCAGGCCGCCCTGATCAGCACGGTCGAGCCGATCTGGACGATCACACTCGCCGGAGTGCTGTACGGGATCTCCCTGACGCCGATCCAGCTTGCGGGTGGGGTTCTGATCATCGCCGGTGTCCTCGTCGCGCAGACCGGCCCGGCGGCGGATCGGGCGCGAGCGCCGGCGGTTCGGGTCGCCGACGAATAGCAACGGAAGCCGCTTGGGCCAGCACCAGGCGATCAGCCGAGCTTCGCGGCGATCTTCGCGACTGTCGCGGCGCCCCTGACCGTCGCCGGCATGCCCAGGGTGCGCTCGAGAAGGGTCCCGGAGAACCGCGAGTCGCTGTATCGACCGCGAACGAGCCAATAGACCTCGCGACCGTGGACCCTGAATGAGTCGATGCCACCGCTCAATGCCATGAGTCGGTCAACGAGCTCCGCAGCCGGTGGCTTCCCGACGAACGCGACGAACAGGCGGGATCCAGGTGCGGTGATCTCCGAATCGCCGAACGGCTGGTACGCCGCGATCCCCCGCAGCTCCTTCGCCGTCCGGATGAATGTGTCGACCCGATACCCGAGGTCGTCCTGCAACGCCGTCTCGATGCGCGACTCGAGCGCCGACGCAGCCCTCGCGCCGGTCCGGGTCGCCTCGAAGATCACGTTGCCGCTGGCGATGAACGTTTCGATGTTTGCGAAGCCGAGCGCCTCGAACGACTGCCGAAGGTCGGCCATCTTCACCGTGTGCCCACCGACATTGATCGCCCGAAGGAACGCGACGTAGCGCCCCATGTCAGGCCCGGGCGCTGGCCAGCACTGCGCGCGCCCCGTCGGCGACGAACGCCCCGTCGGAACCCAGTCCGACGAACGTGAACCCGAGCTCCAGGTGCATTGGCAGGGCCTTCGTATCCCGCAGCAGGATCCCTGGCGCCTTCCCCGCGCCCCTGGCCGCGGCGACGACCCGTTCGAGGGCGGACAGATAGCGCGCGTCGTCGAAGCGCCCCGGGATGCCCATGCTGTGTGACAGGTCGGTCGGACCGACGAACAGGACGTCGACGCCGTCGATCGCGGCGATCTCCGCGGCGTGCTCGACAGCGCTCGGCGATTCGACCTGGATGATCCCCACGACCTGCTGATTGATCGTGCCGACATCGGCATGGCCGAGCCCGAACAGGCCCGCTCCCCGGGTGGACAGCGCGAGGCCGCGGGTCCCATCCGGCGGATAGCGCATGAACGAGATCGCCTCGGCGGCCTGCTCCGGAAGGTCGACCCGCGGGACCATGATCCCGTGGGCACCCAGGTCGAGCACGCGCCCGATCCGTAGACGATCGCCCGATCGAGGGCGCACGAGCGCGGCCGTTGACGTCGCCCCCGCGGCGTGGAGATTGGCCAGCAGGTCCGACTCGCTGCCGGCGCCGTGCTCGAGGTCGATGATCACCCAGTCGAAGCCGGCACGGGCGCACAGCTCGGTCGCGGTCGGCGACCCGAGGCCCAGGAACGTGCCGTAGAGGGTCTCTCCGGCTCGAAGCCTGGCGCGGAGGTTGGTGAAGCCGGGGACCGGCGCGAGAGCTGTTGGATCGGTCATGGCTGCATGATGCCCGGTCGAAGGCGCCCGATTCAGTCGGGGAATGCCTCCGGGCCCCGTTCGCTCAGCTCACGAGCTTCGCCGGAAGCATCCTCGGCCGGCAGCCAGCTGTACGGATAGCGAGCGTCGTCGAGCTCGGCCGCCTGGCGGGTGATCTTCAGCGGGTGGAACGTGTCGACCATCACCGCGAGCTCCTCGGTTGCCTCCTTGCCGATCGACGCCTCGGCGGTCCCCGGGTGCGGGCCGTGCGGGATCCCGGCCGGGTGGAGGGTGAACGACGCGATGTCGACCCCGCGCCGGCTCATGAAGTTGCCCGCGACGTAGTAGATGACCTCGTCGCTGTTGATGTTCGAGTGGTTGTACGGCGCCGGAATCGCCAGCGGGTGATAGTCGAACTTCCGGGGCACGAACGAGCAGACCACGAAGTTCCGGGCCTGGAACGTCTGGTGGACGGGCGGCGGCTGGTGGACCCGCCCCGTGATCGGCTGGAAGTCCGCGATATTGAAGCGGAACGGCCAGAGGTAGCCGTCCCAGCCGACGACGTCGAACGGATGATGGTGGTAGTGGTAGGCCGTGATCCGGTCGGTCGAACGGACATGGATCACGAAGTCGCCCTCGTCTGACCGAGCCTCCGTGAACTCGGGGGCATGCAGGTCCCGCTGGCTGTACGGCGCGTGCTCGAGCAGCTGGCCGTAGTCGTTGCGGTATCGCTTCGGTGGCTCGATCTCGGATGGGGCCTCGAGATACAGGATCCGCTGCTCCGAGCCGGCATCCGGATCCAGCCGCCAGGTCGTGCCGATCGGCAGCACCAGGTAATCGCCGGGCCCGTAGCGCAGCGGCCCGAAGATCGTGTCGCACAGGCCCGTTCCCTCGTGCACGAACAGCATCTCGTCGGCGACGCCATTGCGGTAGAAGAGCCCGTCGGGCATCGGGCCGGCAGGGCGGACAACACCGAACACGACGTCGTTGTTGAAATAGAGGGGCATGCGCCCGGAGATGACATCGCCGCTCGGAGGCAACGCGGCAGTCTTGGTCAGCCGGTGCCGATGCAGCCCGTCGTCGGCTGGCACCAGCTCGATTCGACGAACGGCCTCGATGGCATGGGTGCGCGTCGGAGGCGTCAGGTGATAGAGGAGCGAGCTGCGTCCGGTGAAGCCCTCGACCCCGAACAGCTCCTCCGCGTAGAGGCTCCCGTCGGCCGCGCGATGCTGGGTATGCCGCT
>JAXDKX010000359.1:0-2638 GCA_034666905.1 Chloroflexota bacterium
CAGTACTACGCGATGAAGGGACTCAACAACCTGGTCAAGGTGATCAACGCCATCCGGCTGAAGCTCAACCGGGACCTCCGAATCCTCGGGTTGCTCCCGACGTTCTATGACAGCCGCACGAACCTCGCTCGCGACATGCTCGACGAGCTGCGGGTGGTCGGGGATCACTACGTCTTCAACAGCATCGTCCGCAACACCGTGAAGCTCGGCGAGGCGCCACTCGTCGGACGACCTATCACGTCATACGCCGGAACCAGCGATGCGGCTCGAACGTATCGCGAACTCGCTCGCGAGGTGATCGACCTTGGCCCGAACTGACTTCCGGGCGGCCGCCGCCCGTCGGCTGTCCGAGGACAGCGAACTCTCGCCGGCGATTGTCAGCCTCCTCTCCCCCGGCGGCTCGACTCGCTCGGTCGGCGTCCGGATCGTCCAGGTCGATCGGATCGAACCGAACCCAGAGCAGCCACGCATGGTGTTCGAGCAGGCGGCGCTCGACGAGCTGGCGGCATCGATCCGCGAGCATGGCGTGCTGCAACCGATCCTCGTCCGGCCCCTCGGGCCAAACACCTACCAGATCGTGGCCGGGGAACGACGCTGGCGCGCATCGCGGCTGGCCGGGCTCGCGACCATCCCGGCGCTCATCGAAGAGATCGACGACGACACCGCCCTCGAGATCGCGATCATCGAGAACCTCCAGCGAGAGGACCTGACCCCACTCGACGAAGCGGCGATGTTCAACCGGATGGTCCACGAACATGGCTACAGCATTCGCAAGCTGGCGGACAAGCTGGGCAAGGACAAGGGCTACCTCGAGAACCGGCTTCGGCTGGCCGATGCCCCGCCGGAGATCCGCGAGCTGGTGTCTTTGCGCAAGGACAGTCTCTCCCACGCCTACGAGTTGATGAAGGTCGAGGACCCGAAGAAGCGCCGCCGTCTTGCCGCCCAGGTCGCCCGGGGTGAGCTGACGCTGATCAAGCTTCGCGACAAGATCGAGGGCCGTCGCCCTCGACCCGCCGACGCAACGGATGAACCCGATCGGCGGCAAGCTCGGCCAGAGGTCGAACCTCGCGCCGAGGCTGAGGAGCACTGGTCCGAACCCTCGGCGCGCCCGGCACAGGAGATCTCCGATGACTCGCTCGTCAACGCCAAGCAGGGCCTGGCGGACGCGGTCGAGACGCTCGTCGCCGTCCTGCGCAGCCCGGAGCTTCGCGGCTCGATCCCGGCGACCGACCGGGCGAACCTCGCCAAGTACCTCACGATCGCAAAGCTCAAGCTGGAGAATGCGATCGCGATCGTCCGGAGTGACAACCCGGACGCCTGACCAGGCTCAACGTTCCGGAGCCAACCCGAAGCCGGCACCCTGCGGTGCCGGCTTCTTCGTGCCCTCCTACCCCGGCCGGCCGATCCCCCACACCCAGGCTGCCCCGAGCGCGGCCACCGCGATCGCCTGGATCTCCCAGGCGCGCTCGCGACGCCGGGCCGAGGAGCTCCGACCCAGCGCGAGGCCGGCCACCAGGAGGAGTGCCGCTCCCAGCGAGGCGCCAAGGGCGACCTCGGGGGCGGCCGCGAGCCAGAGCGAACCCAGCGCCACGACGGCCACCATGACCAGCAGGACCGCACCCACCGCCCAGGCGCGACGCGAGCCGAGGCGGATGGCGATCGAGATCAGCCCGGCCTGCCCGTCGCGCTCCATGTCGGCGCGCGCATTCGCGATCGCGAGGGCCGCCCCGGCCGCGACGGCGGCGGGCAGCAGGATGGCGAACGGCGCGGGCACGCTGCCCGTGGCGCCATACCAGCCGAACACCGGGAGCAGCGGGATCCCGATCGCGAACGGAAGCCACGACCAGACCGTCCCCTTGGCGAAGAGGTCATAGGCGTAGCCCACCGAAAGGACGAGTCCGCCCAAGGCGACGAGCCATGGCCCGGACGGTGTCGCGAGCACGAGACCCGTGCCCGCGGCGGCGACGAAGACGACCCGGGCGACTGCAGGCGAAACCAGGCCGGCCGGGATCGGCTTGCCCGGCTTGCTACAGGCGTCCCGCGGCGCATCGAACAGGTCGTTCAGCACACCAATGGACGCCTGGAGGCAGAGCATCGCGAGCCCGAGCCGAACCGCTGTCGCCGGCACGGCCCCGGCGATGAAGGCAAATGCCAAGGTCGCGAGCCCATCGAGAAGGATCGGGAACGGGTGAACGAGCCGGACCAGGCCACCCAGCGTCACGAGGCGCGCACCGCGCACCTCAGACGTACACGATCTCCCCGAAGTTGGCGACCAGGTACGCGATCAATCGCGCCCGGCCGTCGGCGACCTGTCCGCGGATCCCGGGGACCAAGGCGTGGAGCGTGATCGCCGGCACCATCAGCCGCCCGGACGCGTCGCGCCCGATCACGGCCGGAGGGCCTCCACCAGAAGCGAACACGCGTTCGAATGCCGGCTCGTCGAGGCCGCCGGCCTTCCGGAAGTCTTCGACGACCCGGATGACGCCTCGACGGATCGCGACATCGCGCATCAGCTCTGCGGCCCAGGCGTCGATCTGCTCGTCGCTCTGATCCGCGAGCCGCACTCGATACTCGCTCGGATCAGCCGATAGACCGGTCGCTGCCACGATCCCTCCTGCGTCGATTCGAATCGCCCGCA
>JAXDKX010000360.1:0-8287 GCA_034666905.1 Chloroflexota bacterium
GAGCCGAACGGGGGCACGTGGAAGTTGAAAATTGCCCGGCGCGGATCCGGAACGGCCCCAACGAGCTCGTCGATCCGGACCCGCAGCTCCGGCTCGGGCATCTCACGGAACGTGTTCCAGGGCGTCGGGTTGGTCCAGCCGGTCGACACCAGCGACAGCCCATCCAGGTCGATCGTATTGGCCTCGCCAAACTCGACCAGAGCGGCCGCCTCGATGATTGGATCGATCTCGAACATGTCGTCGTTCGCCGGCGACACGATGCAGCGGATCCCGGATCCGGCCAGGCGCTCGTCGGCGAGGGCCATCCAGCGCTCGACGCCGCGCACGATCTCGGCCTTGAAACGCTCGTCGACAAGGGCCGGGTCGTCGCCCCAGGCCTCGACCTCGTCCCGGGTCAGGCGGACCGGGTAGTAGCCCCGGTCGGAGATCCGTCGCTCCATCGCGCGGAGGTCGTCCTCGCCGGACAGCTCGTGGCGCTGATCCTGGAGGCTCAGCTCCCAGCCGTCGCCAGTGGCCACGATCGGGACCATGGCCTTTCCGGTCATGTCGCCACCCATGATCAGGACGTCCGCCTTGTGGAAGGCGCCGGCGTTCAGGAACTTCCGCCAGCAGACGTCCGAGCCGTGCACGTCGGTCGCGAAGAAGATCCGCATCGGGACTCGAGCCTCTCAGTGACGGAGCGGCAGTATAGGTTGGCCGCATCGGGCTCTGGTGGCCCATCCCGCCGGTTGCCACGCGAGTCCGCGAATCGTGAACGAAACGCCCATCGGCGATGACACCGCGGTAACGAATCCCTCACATCCTCTTGACGGCCGTCGACGTGGGCTGTCCAATGCGCGGGATGGATCGCGCGTGCGGCTCCGGCGCCCGCGACGCTGCCGTCGGAGGAGCCTCGGGGTCGGACCGGGGGGATGAGGAGGTCCCCGGAGCAGTCCCCGCCGCCAGTCACGCAATCGCGACATCAACGCAATCGCGACATAAAATTGGAGGATCGACGTTGTCTACGCATCGTTCGCTGACCCGACTCGCGGGTCTTCTGGTCACCGCGACCGTCATCTTCGCGGCCTGTTCGTCGGCGGGCGCCACCACGGCGCCGTCGGGCGCCGCATCGGCGGCCGAATCAGCCGCAGCACCATCGGCGGCCGAGTCAGCCGCTGCCTCGGCCGCCGGAGGCATGGATGCCCTCATCGCGGCCGCCAAAGGCGAGGGTGGGCTAACCACGATCGCCCTGCCGCACAGCTGGTGCAACTACGGCGAGATGCTCACGAACTTCACCACGAAGTACGGCATCCCGATCAACGAGCTGAACCCGGACGGTAGCTCCGCCCAGGAGGTCGACGCGATCAAGGCCAACAAGACGAACCCGGGCCCGCAGGCGCCGGACGTCATCGACGTCGGCCTCTCATTCGGGCCGCAGGCGAAGACCGACGGGCTCATCACGCCGTACAAGGTCGCGACCTGGGATTCGATCCCGGCCTCGGCCAAGGACGCCGACGGAGCCTGGTACGGCGACTATTACGGGGTGCTCTCGTTCGAGGTCAACACCTCGGTCGTCAAGAACGTGCCGGCCGACTGGGCCGACCTCCTGAAGCCGGAGTACAAGGGCCAGGTCGCCCTTGCCGGCGACCCGACGCAGTCCAACCAGGCCATCTCCGCGGTCTGGGCCGCAGCAACCGCCACCGGCGGCTCCCTGGACGACGCCGCCCCGGGCCTGGATTTCTTCAAGAAGCTGAACGATGCCGGCAACTTCGTCCCGGTCATCGGCAAGACCGCCACGGTTGCCTCCGGTGAGACCCCGATCCGGATCGCGTGGACCTACAACGCCCTCGGCGACCGGGATTCGCTGGCCAACAACCCGCCGATCACCGTCGCGGTCCCGACCACGGGCCGGTTCGGCGGCATGTACGTGCAGGCGATCAGCGCCTACGCGCCCCATCCGAACGCCGCCAAGCTGTGGATGGAATATCTCTACTCCGACGAGGGCCAGAATGTCTGGCTGAAGGGCTACTGCAACCCGATCCGCTATGACGACATGGTCAAGCGGGGCGTGGTGCCGGCCGATCTGGCGGCCAAGCTGCCGGACACCACCGGCGCCTCCCTGCCGACGCTCGACCAGATCACGGCGGCCACCAAGGTGATCACCGAAGGGTGGCCGACCAAGGTGGGCGCGGCGGTCAAGTAACGGTCCCCAACCAGGCTGAGCCGCGGATCGCGCGGTGACTGCCGTGACTGCCCAGGGCGCGCCATCGGCGCGCCCTGGGCGTCAGCGACCGCCGCTGGCCTGGCTCGGGCTGCTCCCGTTCCTTGGCTTCGCGGCGCTCTTCCTGCTCATCCCCACGATCTACCTGATCGTCGGCAGTCTCCAGGACCCGAAGGGCCAGTTCACCGTCCAGAACTACGAGGACCTGACGGGCGGCGTCCAGATCAGCGCGTACCTCACCAGCATCGAGATCAGCCTCGTCACGGCACTCGCCGGCGGAGTGTTCGGATTCCTGATGGCGTACGCCGTCATCTCGGGCGGGCTGCCGCGCCCACTCCGGTCGGGGTTGATGACGTTCTCAGGCGTCGCCTCGAACTTCGCGGGCGTGCCCCTGGCCCTGGCGTTCACCTTCACGATCGGCCGAACCGGGCTGCTGACGGTGCTGCTCAAGGATGGGATGGGCCTGAACATCTACGACCACGGCTTCTCGCTCTATACGAAACTCGGACTCGAGATCGTCTACTTCTACTTCCAGCTCCCGTTGATGATCCTGATCATCGCTCCGGCGATCGACGGGCTGAAGAAGGAATGGCGTGAGGCCTCCGAGAACATGGGAGCCAGCAGTGCCCAGTTCTGGCGCTACGTCGCCCTTCCGGTCCTGATGCCGTCGCTGCTCGGCTCGATGATCCTGCTGTTCGGCAACGCGTTCGGGGCCCAGGCGACGGCCTACCAGCTGACCGGCGGCTTCATCAACATCGTGCCGATCCTGATCGGCAACCAGCTGACCGGTGACGTGCTGCACAACGTGGGTGCGGGCTATGCCCTGGCGATGGGCATGGTGGCCATCCTGGCCCTGACCCTCGTCGCCTACTCGTGGCTCCAGCGCCGATCGGAGCTGTGGCTGCGATGACCCGGGCACGGATCGTCTGGTGGATCGTCTTCATCGCGGGAGTGCTCTATTTCCTGCTGCCCCTGATCGGGACGCTCAACTACTCGTTCAAGTCGCAGCCGGCGATGTCCGCCTACACCGCCATCCTGGACGACCCGAAGTTCCTCTCCAGCCTGGCCTATTCGTTCGCGATCGGGATCATCACGATCATCATCAGCATCGCGATCATCGTGCCGACGGCCTTCTGGGTCCGGCTGAAGGTCCCGCGGGCCCGGCCGTTCATCGAGTTCATCACCCTGCTGCCGTTCGTCGTCCCGCCGATCGTCCTCGTCTTCGGCCTGATCAGCACCTACAGCCACCCCCCGCTGCCGTTCACCCACACGGACATCGGCAGCAGCGCCCTGCTGGTCGCCGGCTACGTCGTGCTCTCGTTCCCCTACATGTACCGCGCGGTCGACACCGGACTCCGCGCCATCGACATCCGGAGCCTGACGGAGGCCTCGCAGAGCCTGGGGGCCGGCTGGGGGCGGATCCTGATCCAGGTGATCCTGCCGAACCTGCGGGTCGCGCTGCTCAGCGGCGCGTTCCTGACCCTGGCGATCGTCATCGGTGAGTTCACCATGGCGATCTTCCTCGCCCGGCCCGCGTTCGCTCCCTACCTGTCCCTGCTGGGCGACAGCAAGCCCTACCAGCAGGCGGCCGTCGCCCTCATCAGCTTCGGTCTGACATGGATCGCGATGGGCTTCATCGCCTTGCTCGGACGCGGCTCGCGCAGTCGAGTCACCGTCGCCGGCGCCCGCTAGGAGTCGAGGACACCATGGCATTCCTGGAACTGACCGGCGTCCAGAAGCGCTTCGGCGACGTCGCCGCGGTCGAGAACTTCGACCTGGCCGCCGAGCGCGGCGAGTTCGTCTCGTTCCTCGGGCCGTCCGGCTGCGGCAAGACCACGACCCTGCGGATGATCGCGGGGTTCGAGATCCCCACGGCCGGAACGATCACCGTCGATGGCGTCGACATCACGCGTCGAGCGCCCAATCAGCGGAACGTCGGGATGGTCTTCCAGTCCTACGCGCTGTTCCCGAACATGTCGGTGGCGGGCAATATCGGCTTCGGCCTCAAGGTCCGCAAGCGCTCGAAGGCCGTCATCGACAAGCGCGTCGGCGAGCTGCTCGACCTGATCCATTTGGAGGGACGGGGCGACCGCTATCCGTACCAGCTCTCGGGTGGGCAGCAGCAGCGTGTTGCCCTGGCCCGGGCCCTGGCCATCGAGCCGCAGGTCCTCCTGCTCGACGAGCCGTTGTCGGCCCTCGACGCGAAGATCCGGATCATCCTGCGCAAGGAGATCCGCGCGATCCAGCGCCAGCTGGGCATCACCACGGTCTACGTGACCCACGATCAGGAGGAGGCGCTCTCGCTGTCCGACCGGGTCGTGGTCATGAGCGAGGGACGGATCGAGCAGATCGGTGCCCCGGCCGACATCTACAACTTCCCGGCGACGCCGTTCGTCGCGTCGTTCGTGGGCACGCTGAACCTCCTCGCCGTGAAGGTTGTCGATGCCGCGGCCGGTCGGGTCTCGATCGACGGCCAGGAAGTCCGGTCCGCGAAGCCGATCGATGCGGCGAGCTCGGGCGGGACCGTGACTGTCGCGATCCGCCCCGAGAGCATCGAGTTCGGGGAAGGCGGCGGCTCGAACCGCCTGACCGGCACCGTCGAGGACGTCAGCTTCCTCGGTTCGATCGTACGGTCGCGGGTTCGCCTCGGAGGCGCCGAGACCACGGTTTCACTCGACACGTTCAACGATCCCAACGTGACGCCGCCTGCGGTCGGTGGGTCCGTGTCGATCTCGTTCCCGCCAGAGGCGTGTCTCGTTATCGGCGCGGGACCGGCACCCAAGGTCGACGTCGTCGCCGAGGTGTGACGGCAGCTCGCGATCGTCGATCGCCCCTCGCGGGCGCCATCGGTCTGGTCGTCTTCGACAAGGACGGCACGCTTATCGAGTTCGACGCGATGTGGAGCGGATGGGCGCTCGAGCTATCCGCGCGCCTCGAGCGCGCGACCGGGGCGCCGATCCGGGCCAGCCTCTTTGCCATGCTCGGATTCGATCCATCGAGCGGGCGAGTCCAGCCCGGCGGCGCCCTGGCCGCCACTCCGATGGCTCGCCTCCGGGAACGAACGCGCGCACTGCTCGTCAATAGCGGGCTGACGGCCGCAGACGCGGATCGCGCCCTCGACCAGGCCTGGCATGCGCCTGATCCGGTCGCCCTGGCCCGGCCGCTGGCGGACCTCACCGGACTGTTCGGGCACCTCCGGACGGCCGGGGTACGGATCGCCGTGGCAACGAGCGATGACCGCGACCCCACCGAGCGCACGTTCGCGGCCCTGGGCTTGACCGGGCAGATCGATGCCACCGTGTGCGCCGACGACGGCATCGCCGTGAAACCCGCGCCGGACATGGTCCTGCACCTGTGCGCGGAGCTGGGAATCGAGGCGTCCAGGACGGCCGTCGTGGGCGACTCGGTCGCCGACCTCGAGATGGGACATCGAGCCGGGGCGGGCTTCGTGGTTGCCGTCCTGACCGGCGTCGAGAAGTCGGACAGCCTTGCTCCACGGGCCGACCTGGTGCTCGCCTCAGTCGCAGATCTCTGGCCGGAGTGAGCCACCGGGCAGCCGGCCGCCCGTGTCCGTCTGGTACCGATGGGCTATCGAGATAGACCCTCCGGCCACGTACCGTGGGTCAGGCACGCCGATCCGTTGACGGCTGGCCATCCCATTTCGCCCGTAGAGGATCGCGCCAACCGATGGTTCCCGCGCACGAGCGCCTCACCACAGACGCTCCCTCGCCGCTCTCCGCCGATCGCCCGACCCGGGCCGACGCCCTGCGCCGGTTCGCTGCGGAGGTCAGCAGCCAGCGGAACCTGGCCGCCCTGTTCCAGGACGTGATCGATGAGTCGTTCACGCTCTTCGGAGTCGACGCGGCCGGCCTGTGGACGTACGACGGGTCGCCGGCCCCGCTCCAGCTGGCGGCCCAGCGAGGCCTGGACGACGACGTCGTGGCGATCATTGCGACCTTGCCGCGCGACGCCTCGACCGCCGGGATGGACGCGATGCGCCTGCGCGAGGTCCGCGTCATGGGCGGCAGCCTCGACCAGACGGTCCCCGCAGTCAGGGCTCGCTACATCGCGGCTGGCATCCGGACCGTGTGCTACGTGCCGCTCGTCTTCGGCGACCTGCCGCTCGGCCTGCTCGTCTTGTACCACACGAGCGACTACAACTGGACCGCCGATGAGACCGAGCTGGCCCGTGCGTTCGCCGACCAGATGGCGACCGCGATCAGCAACGCGCGGCTCGCCGATTCGACCCGGACCCTGGCCGAGCGGTTGCGAGCCATCTCCGAGCTCGCGGGCCGCCTGAATCACCTGCAGGACGCTCATGGGGTCGCCCAGGCCATCGTCGCCGAGGCACGCCGGTTGATCGATTACGACACGATCCGGGTCTACGTCGTGGACCACGAGACGAGGGTCTGCGAACCGGTCGCGTACCAGGGCAAGTCGGGAAGCGCAGCCCAGGAGGAGCTCGATGCCCTCCGCGTGCCGATCGGTTCCGGATTGACCGGCTGGGTGGCCGAACACGCCACGATCGTTCGCCTGGGCGATGCCGGCGCCGATCCGCGGACGATGAACCTCGCGCCGAGCGACCGGCCCGAATCCGCCCTGCTGGTGCCGATGACCTACGAGCAGACCGTTCACGGCGTCCTCGTCGTCTCGAAGGAAGGCCTCGACCAGTTCAACGACGATGACGAGACGACCCTAAGCATCTTCGCCGGCTACGCGGCGCATGCGCTGCTCAATGCAACCAACATGGAACGCCTCCGAAGCCAGCGCGTGGAGCTCGAGCACCAGCTGGACGGCCAGCGGAGGCTGCTCGAGGTTAACGAACGGCTCCTCTCGACCCTCGAGCCGGCCGGCGTCCTCGACTTGATCGCCGACTCCCTCAAGGCGATCGTCCCATACGATTCGCTCACGATCTACCGGATCGACCGGGCAGCCGGCGTCCGCCGGGCTGTCGTCGCGCGCGACCGCTTCGCGGACCTCATCCTCGCCTACGAGGGCCCGCTCGGGACCGGGATCTCCGGCTGGGTGATCGAACACGGCGAGGCCGTCCTGTCCAATGAGGCACACCTCGACCCGCGGTCAGTCCAGGTGCCCGGGACGCCGTTCGAGCCCGAGGCCATGATCGTCGTGCCGCTGCTCGCCAACGGCGAACCGATCGGGACGCTGAACATCGGTCGCATGGGCGGACCTGAGGCCTCCTACAGTGCCAACGAATTCGAGCTCACGAAGCTCTTCGCCGGGCAGGCCTCCATCGCCCTGCAGAACGCCGAGATCCACGGGGCGGTCCGTGTCCGTGCGGAACAGGACGCACTGACCGGTCTGCGCAACCACGGCTCGTTCCAGCGCGAGCTCGGGGAGGCCCTGGCCAGTGCCGCGGGCCATCCGATCTCGATCCTCATGCTCGACCTGGACGCATTCAAGGCATTCAACGACGCCTGCGGCCATCCGGCGGGCGATGCGCTCCTGGCCGCGCTTGCGCAGGTCCTCGGCCACGCGACGCGCGAAGGGGACGGGCTCTACCGCTATGGCGGCGACGAATTTGCGGTGATCCTGCCGGGCGCCGAGCGCACCGTCGCGCACGAAGTTGCCGAGCGGATCCGGCGTGCCGTCACGGACCTCTCGGACGCGACCGGTGGTCCGCGCGTGACGATCAGCATCGGGGTGGCCTGCTTCCCCGACGATGGCCGCACCAAGGACGCGCTGGTCGGCGTGGCGGACCGTGCCCTCTACCTGGCCAAGCCAGTCGGGCGTTCCGCGGACGGCCACGAGCCGCAAGCGGATCCCTATCTCCGCGCCCTCGGCGAGACCGCCCTGTCATTGCTCGACCGGCACGATCCGACGGTCCTCCTCGAGACGATCATGACCCGGGCGAGCTCGCTCCTCGGTACGCCGCACTGCTACATCTACCTCGTGGAGCCCGGCGACGAGGAGCTCGTCGTCCGACACGGGACCGGCCTGTTCCTCTCCTCCATCGGGCGCCGCATGTCGATCGATGACGGACTGGCAGGCCAGGTGTTCCGAACCCTCGGTCCCGTCGCGGTCGACGACTACGACAGCTGGAAGGGTCGCTCGCTGACCATGATGGTC
>JAXDKX010000361.1:0-4761 GCA_034666905.1 Chloroflexota bacterium
GCGCCAGCCCGATCCCCGGCAACGAGGAGTACGTCTCGCGGACGATCGACAACTTGTTCAAGGCCGGCGCGAACGTCTACTACCACACCATCAAGCGGGCACACGTCTCCGGTCACGCCAGCCAGGAGGAGCTGAAGCTCATGCTCGGGCTGACAAAGCCGAGGCATTTCATCCCGATCCATGGCGAGTTCCGGATGCAGGTGCAGCACGGCCGCCTGGCGATCGAGACCGGCGTCCTGCCGGAGAACGTGTTCATCATCGAGAACGGGACGCCGATCGAGCTCTACGCCGACGGCTCGGCGCGGCGCGCCAGTCCCGTCACCGCCGGTTATGTCTATGTCGACGGGCTGTCAGTCGGCGACGTCGGAGACGTCGTCCTGCGCGATCGACGCGCCCTGGCCAATGACGGCATGTTCATGATCGTGGTGACGGTCGACAAGCAGACCGGATCGGTCATCGGGCGACCCGAGATCATCACCCGGGGCTTCGTCCACCTCAACGAGCGTGACCCGCTGATGGAAGAGGCGGTCGAGCGGGTGATCGGCGCCATCGACACGCCCGGCGACCACATCAGCGAGATCGCCCTCCTCAAGACCCAGATCAAGGACGGCGTCTCGCGCTACCTCTACGAGCAGACGAAGCGGCGGCCGATGGTCTTCCCGGTCGTCGTCGAGGTCTAGGGTGGCCACCCGCCGTCGCACTGCTGCTCGCAAACCGCCCGCTCGAAGCGCAGCGCGCTCACGTCGCCCGAACTCCCTGGCGAGCCGCCTGACGCCCGACGTCGTGCGGTCCATCCTCGGGCTCGTCCTGCTCGTCCTGGGCGCAATGACCCTGATTGCCCTGCTGCCGACCGGTCAGGGCCAGCTGACCAGCTGGTGGACGAACGTCTTCGCCCCGTGGTTCGGGACGATGCGCTGGCTGCTGCCCTTCTTCCTGCTCGCCGCGGGATGGTGGCTGGAATGGGGGCCGGGCCGCCTCCCAAGCTCAGGCTGGGGAATCACCATCCTGGGGCTATCCATCACCTACGCCGGGCTGGTTGGTGCGGCCCAGGTCCTGGGGATCTCGGGCGGCAGGATCGGACGAGCCCTGGCGATGAACCTGAACGGGCTCATCACTCCGGTGGGAGCGTTCGTCGTGCTGATCGGGTTGGCGGCGCTCGGGCTCGTCGTCGGATTCGGCATTCCGCTCCGGCAGCTCCTGCATCCCGCCGTCGGCACGGCACGCTGGGTCGGTTCGACTGCCGCGGACGCGCTTCGCCGGTCGCCAACCAACGGGACGGACGCAGGCGACCGATCCGTGACGTCATCGGAGCCGGCCAATGGTCGCGGGCGCAGCGGGGTGAAGTCGGTCCCCGCCGGCCCCTCGCCCGGTCAGACCGGCGTGTGGGGCGATGGCGGCGAGGAGTCCGCCATCCCGACCGCGATCCCCAGTCCACGACCGACCTCCTCGACGTTCGCGCCGGCCCGGGGCCTTGGAACATCGGCGACGCTGGTGGCGACGCTCCGCCCCGTCCGCGATCCGGACGACGTCACCGACGGCAACGACACCCCGCCCACCAAGGAGCGGATCGAGTACGCGCTGCCACCGCTCGTGACCCTCGACGACATCGCCCTGCCGATCCACGCCGGCGGCGACCGGGCGGCGCACGAGCGCAACGAGGAGATCATCGTGAAGAAGCTGGCGGGCTTCGGCATCCCGGCCAAGATCGTCGGGCGCAACGCCGGGCCCGTGGTGACCCAGTACGAGGTCCAGCCCGCACCCGACGTCAAGGTCAGCCGGATCGAAGGCCTGTCGGTCGACCTGGCCATGGCCCTGGCCGCCCGCTCGCTGCGGATCGAGGCGCCGATCCCGGGCAAGAGCGCAGTCGGCATCGAAATCCCGAACAAGGACTTCAACGTCGTCGCCCTGCGCCGGATCCTCGAAGAGGTCGACTTCAAGGCATCCGGTTCCACGCTCACCTTTGCCCTTGGGCGCGACGTGGCCGGCAAGGCCCAGGCGGTGGATCTGGCCAAGATGCCGCACCTGCTGATCGCCGGGGCGACCGGCTCGGGCAAGAGCGTCATGGTCAACGCCCTCATCACGAGCCTGCTGTGCGAGGCAACGCCGGACGACGTCCGCATGATCCTGATGGACCTCAAGCGGGTCGAGCTGGCCGCCTACAACGGCCTGCCGCACCTCCTGGTGCCGGTGATCACCGAGCCCGAACGGGCCAAGGCCGCCCTGAAGTGGGCGGTCAACGAGATGGAGGCCCGCTACCGGCGGCTGGCCGGCGCCACGGCGCGCAACATCCGCGGGTTCAACGAGACGCGGGTCGATCCCGAGGATCGGATGCCGTACATCGTGATCATCATCGACGAGCTCGCCGACCTGATGATGCGCGAGGGCAAGAACGTCGAGGACCCGATCGTTCGGCTTGCCCAGAAGGCCCGGGCGACGGGGATTCACATGGTCCTGGCCACCCAGCGTCCGAGCGTCAACGTGGTCACCGGCCTGATCAAGGCCAACTTCCCGAGCCGGATCGCGTTCGCGATGGCCTCGCAGATCGATTCCAGGACGATCCTGGACTCGCCCGGCGCCGAGGACCTGATCGGGCGCGGCGACATGCTGTACCAGCCGTCCGATCTGCCGCGCCCGATGCGCCTCCAGGGTGTCTTCGTCTCCGACGCGGAGATCGGCCGGGTGGTCGACCACTGGAAGGCCCAGATCGAGGATCCGCACTACGACATGGCGATCATCGACACCGCGGACGAGGGACCGACAAATGTCGACGACCTCGCCGACGATGATGCCGATCGATTGCTCCATGAAGCCGTTGACGTCATTCGGGAGTACGATCGCGCTTCCGCGTCGCTTCTCCAGCGCCGCCTCAAGGTCGGCTATGCGCGAGCCGCCCGGATGATCGACCAGCTGGAGGCCCGCGGGTACATCGGGGCGTTCGACGGCTCGAACGCACGGCAGGTTCTTCGCCGCGACGAGCCGGCGGCGTCCGGCGGATCGGACGATGGACTCGACGGGGATGACTGATGACGACCCGGGAGCAACTCAAGCGGGCGGTCTCCGGCGACCGCACGGAAGCGGGTCGCGGCCTCACCGCGGATCCCGCACCGAGCCTGCCTGAGCGGCTGTACGCGGCACGCGAACGCAAGGGCGTTGATCTCTACCGAGCCGAGCGCGACACCAAGATCCGGGCCCGCTACCTGGGCGCCCTGGAGCGCGGCGACTACAAGGAGCTGCCGGGTGCGGTCTACACCAAGGGCTTCCTGCGCAACTACGCGCTCTATCTCGGGCTGGATCCGGACGAGGTCCTGGACCACTGGCGTCGTGAGCGCAGCGACGGGCGCGACGTCGCTCCGGTCATCACCGTTCCCCGTCCGATCGCATCCCCGCGGCAGGGGCTGACGTTCTCGCCCAGCATCCTCGTCGTCGCCCTGCTGACCGTCGTGGTCCTGGCGTTCGGAGCGTATCTCGGGATCCAGGTCCTGCGCTTCGCGAAGCCACCGACGATCTCGGTCAGCGATCCGTCGGCCGCCGTCGTCGACGTCGACGAGTCGAAGACGAGCTACACGCTGCGCGGCGCGACCCTGCCCGGTGGCACGGTCACGATCGCCACGCCCGGACGCGATCCCTACCAGGTCAGTGCTGGGCCCGACGGCACCTGGTCCGCCGACGTGAGCCTCCGCCGCGGGCGCAACCAGTTCGACGTGAACGCCCTCGATCCGGACACCGGGAAGCGCTCCGAGGAGACGATCAGGCTGTTCATCACCGTGCCATTCCTGGTCATCGAGGCCCCGACCCTGACGGTGGACCAGCCGGCCGAGGGGGCGTCCTACGAGAACGGGGCGATCCCGGTTGCCGGGCGTGCCACCAATGCCAGCTCGGTGGTCGTGAGCGCGAGCTATGTCGGATCGTCCGGACCGGCGCCCGCCGCCGGCGCGGCGACGGCGCCCCCGCCCCCCGCCGTGCCGGACCCGGTCACCGTGCAGGTCGCCGACGACGGCACGTTCAACACGCCATTCGAGCTGACGGCCGGGCGCTGGTCGATCACCGTGACCGCTGCCAGCCCGCAGGGAAAGACGGCCGCCCTGACCCGCAACGTCACCGTCATCTACAAGGGCGTGAACCTCGTGGTCTCGGTCAAGGGTGGGCGTGCGTGGCTCAAGGTCTGGGTCGACGGCAAGCTCGACCCCACGCTCGGCGCGGCGGGCGGCGTGATCTCGGCCGGCAAGACCCTGACCTTCGCCGGCCAGCAATCGATCGAGGTGCGATCCGGCTCATCCGGCAATACCTACTTCACCCTCAACGGCACGCCGCTCGGGTCGCTCGGCAGCCCCGGGGTGCCGGAGACCTGGCTTTTCGCCCCACCGGGCCCGCCAGTCAAGACCCAGCGACGGTAGGCCGGTGGCCGACGACCCGCTCGTCAGCCTGGCGGCGCGCGTCGCCCAGCGTTGTCTCGCGCTCGGATACCGAATCGCCACGGTCGAATCGTGCACGGGCGGCCTGGTCGGGCATCTGATCACCGAGATTCCCGGCTCCAGCGCCTACTACGTTGGTGGCTTCGTGACGTACTCGGACGACGCGAAGGTGGCCATGGTCGGCGTCCCGACGGACGTCCTTCGTGCCCACGGCGCGGTGTCGGCGCAGACGGCGATGGCAATGGCCAGTGGCGGGCGGGAACGGACCGGAGCCGAGATCAGCATCTCGGTGACAGGGATCGCTGGACCCGATGGCGGCAGCCCGTCGAAGCCGGTCGGGCTGACCTAC
>JAXDKX010000362.1:0-3915 GCA_034666905.1 Chloroflexota bacterium
CGGGGATGCCTAGGTCGACGGTCAGGAATTGCCAGGCCCACTGGATGGCGTCCCGCTTGAAATAATCGCCGAAGCTCCAGTTGCCGAGCATCTCGAAGAGCGTGTGGTGGCGTGGTGTCCGGCCCACCTCCTCGAAGTCATTGTGCTTGCCGGCGACTCGCAGGCACCGCTGGTAGTCGACGGCTCGGGCGTACGAGCGCGTCTCGGCGCCGATCAGGACGTCCTTGAACTGGACCATCCCGGAGTTCGTGAAGAGCAGCGTGGGATCGCCGGCCGGCACGAGGCTGGCGCTCGGCACCACCGTATGACCCCGCTCCGCGAAGAACTCGACGAAGCGGCGGCGAATGTCGGCGGCGGGCAACGCCACGATCCGCGAATCCGGCGCCTGGACGGGAGGTGGCATCGCGCCCAATGGTACCGAACCGAAGAGCCCGGGCGGCCGATAGGCTCCGGCAATGTCACTCGTGTCTTTCGTAATGCCGGTGTCGCATCGCGGTGGGTACCGTGGACGGTGAACCCGTAGCCGGGAGGAGAACCCATGGCGCTGATCAGGCAATGCGAGAAATGTGGGAGCCCGGATCGCCGAGCGAGCTGGGCGACGGCCGAGGAAGCGGCCAAGCAGGATGCCTTCACGGGTTGGACCTGTCCGGTCTGCGCCTGGACCGAATTCGACCTGGTCGAGGCGGAGGAAGAGCCCGCCCGCGCCTGATGAGTCATCGGGGGACCGTGCGCTAGCCTTCAGGCAATCGAACGATTCGCGACGAACGGGTTCTGGAGGCACACCCTTGGCGGCACTGGGCACGATCCTCGTCGTCCTCGTCGGCCTGCTGCACATCTACATCCTGATCCTCGAGATGTTCCTGTGGCGGACGCCACGCGGGCGCCGCGCCTTCGGGACGGATGAGGCGTTTGCCGCCCGCTCGGCGCCGCTCGCGGCCAATCAGGGGCTGTACAACGGCTTTCTGGCCGCCGGCCTGTTCTGGGCGGCGCTCGCCTCTGACCCACTCGGCATCCAGCTCAAGGTCTTCTTCCTCGTATGCGTGGTCGTGGCCGGGGTCTACGGCGCGGCAACGGTCAACCGCAGGATTCTGTTCGTGCAGGCGCTCCCAGCCGCGGTGGCGCTGGCGGTGGTGTTAGGTGGCAACCTGGGCACCTGAGCCTGGGCGAGATCCCCCGAACCCTCCAACCCTCACGCGGCTCTCAGACCGTTCTCAGCGGATCCGGCCACCGTTCCGGCCATCGAACCGACCCATGACCGCCCGTCACCGGACCCAGGAGACCCGCCATGCCTGCCGCCCCGAATGCCTCCCGCGTCGACGCAAGGATCGACGGCGATGACGACGACCGCCTCATTGGCCGCGTCCTCACCCGGCGCGAGGTCCTCGCGCTGATGGGCAGTGCGTCTGTCGCCGTCATTGCCGCGGCCTGCGCACCGAGCGCCGGTTCGAGCGCTGCCGCCTCGGCGTCGGCGAGCGCGAACGCCAGTGTCGGCGCAGGTGCCACGACGCTGCCGACTGCCACCGCGGTCGCCGTCGCGAGCTCGCTGCCGTCCTGCGTCGTGGTGCCCGAGGTGACCGAAGGTCCGTACTACGTCAACGAGAACCTGGAGCGCTCCGACATCCGCATCGATACCGCGGATGGCTCGACGACGCCTGGGACGACCCTTCGACTCGACTGGGTCGTGTCCCAGGTGGCCGGCACTGCCTGCATCCCGTTCGAGGGCGTGCTGGTCGACGTGTGGCACTGCAACGCCCTGGGGGTCTACTCCGACGTCAGCGACAAGGGTTTCAACACCATCGGCCACAACTTCCTGCGCGGCTACCAGCACACCAACGCAAACGGCGGCGCGACGATCACGACGATCCACCCGGGCTGGTACTCGGGACGTGCTGTGCACGTCCACTTCAAGATCCGGACCGACCCGGCGGCGTCGAGCGGCTTCGAGTTCACCTCGCAGCTGTTCTTCGAGGACGCCTTCAACGAACAGGTCTTCGGCCAGGGGGCGTACGCGGCGCACGGGACGCCTGACGTCAGGAACGGCAGCGACAGCATCTACCAGCAGACGCAGGGATTGACCCTGCTGAAGCCGACGAAGACCGATGACGGCTACGCCGCGACGTTCGAGCTCGCGCTCCAGACAGCCTAGCGCTCTTCGGCAGGCCGGCCTCGACGTCGCCGGCGCAGCGACCAGAGGGACGAGCCGGCGATGATCGCGCCGATCAGGGCGCCGATCGTCAAGCCCCGCAGGAAACTGGCCGACGAGCGCGTGCCGGCCGCCGATGGGTTCATGCGCTCTTCCTCGAAGGACCGAGGACGGCCACCGCCGACGAGATTCCGATCCCGACCCAGGCGACGATTGAGGCGGGAACCAGCCTGAAGTCCCCGATCGACCAGATGTCGATCCCGAGGCGATCGCCCAGGGCATCGCCGGCCCAGGCGCCGAGGATCGCGGCAAGGATGATGATCGGCAGCCGGCCGCCCGCGCTGCCACGGATCAGGACGTAGAGCGAAGCGTGGAACAGGCCCAGCAGAGCGGCCAGGATGATCGACGGATCCAGGCTCACGCGCCAGTGCTGACCGGCGCGAGCGTCGCCCGGCGCAACGACGGTTCGACCGGCACCGGTCGCCCGATGCGGCCCCCGCCCAGCACGACCTCGCCGTCGTACAGCACGGCGGCCTGACCCGGCGCGGCGGCCCATACCGGCGTGTCGGTCTCGACCAGCCATCGAGCCCCGGTACGCCGGTCACCCGCCGGCGCCGGTCGGACCGTCGACGCGACCGGCGTCGCGCGATGGCGGATGCGAACCTCCGCACGGAATGGACCGTCGCCGCGTGGCGGGTCGCCGGCGACGAAGGTCACGCGTTCCAGCTCGATCACGGTTGTTTCGAGGTCCTGTCGGCGCCCGAGTGTGATCGTGTTGGTCAGCGGATCGATCCGGCTGACGTAGCGAGGCTCGCCCAGCGCCACGCCGAGGCCCTGGCGCTGGCCGATCGTGTAGGCGGCCACGCCGCCATGTTCGCCAACCTGCTGGCCGTCGCGGTCGAGCAACGGCCCGGCCTCCGGCACCCAGGCGGCCCGATCGCGCAGCGCGTCGCGGTAGTCGCCGCCGGGGACGAAGCAGATCTCCTGGCTCTCGGCCTTGTCCGCCGTCACCAGTCCCAGGGACCGCGCCACCGCCCGCACCTCCGGTTTGGTCAGCTCGCCGAGCGGGAACCGGGCGTGCTCGAGCTGGTCCTGGCGAAGGCCGTACAGGAAATACGTCTGGTCCTTCTCCGTGTCGCGCCCCCGGAGCAGACGCGCGCGGCCGTCCGGTCCAACGGCGCGACGAGCGTAATGACCGGTGGCCACGGCCTCGCAGTCATATTGGTGCCGGGCTCGCCCGAGCAGGGCGCCGAACTTGACGTAGGTGTTGCAGTCCACGCATGGCGACGGCGTTCGTCCGTCGAGATAGGCATCGAGGAACGGCTGCAGGACACCGGCGTCGAACTCGCGCTCGAGGTTCATCACGTAGAACGGGATCCCGAGCTGAGCGGCAACCCGGCGTGCGTCGTCGGCCGCGTCCAGCGAACAGCAGCTCTTCTTGAATTCGGAGTAGCTGTCGGCCACGTCGTGGAGTCGCATCCAGACCCCGACCACCTCGTGACCCTGTTCGTGCAGCAGCGCAGCAGCGACTGACGAATCCACACCGCCGGACATCGCCACGAGGACGCGCATCACGCGGGCACGCCCTGTCCGAGCGGATCCGCCGCAACGGCCATCGTGCCGAGGCGCATGGAGGCGACGACCCGCGGCACGACGCTGCAGGCCTCGGTGATCTCGTCGTCCGTCGTCGTCCGCCCGAGGGAGAGGCGGAGGGCCCCGCGGGCCTCCTCCTCCGGATAGCCCATCGCGGTCAGGACGTGGCTCACCTCGGT
>JAXDKX010000363.1:0-3846 GCA_034666905.1 Chloroflexota bacterium
AGGTGGAGCATCAGCTCAATCGTGTCCTCGGCCAGTGTCGTGGTAGTCCAACGACCGGTCCATCGCGAGCTATCAGGCCGGCTCGTGCTCCAGCACACTCGACAGCCACTGCAGCGCCACCTGGTACCGCTCCGGCCACCGACCACCGTGGTTGCCGGGATTCTCCGTATGGACGTGGGGCACCCCGGCTTCGGTCAAGTAGTGGCTAAGCAGCCGGTGGCCCCAGTGGAGGTTGTAGTCATCCTTCTGCCCGGCATCGAGGAGGATGCCGCGAAGCTGCTTGAGGTTGTCGATGCGATCCCGCCAATTGACCGCGGGGTCGAAGCTGAGCCAGCGATCCCAGACGTCCTGTCGGATCTCTCCGCTTGGGAACGCCATGGGCAGATCGACGAAGAACGGTGGGTTGTCGACATTCGGCGAGTAAGTCGCAGAATAGTTGTAGACGATCTCGGCCCAGAAGTTTCCCTTGATCGGGCCGTTGGGCGCCTCGGGCCAGATGCTGTCGAGGTACTTGTAGAGCATGTACTTGTGCGTCATGTCGAGCCACGAGTCGGCAGACAGGACCGCCATCGCGCCGAGGACGTCCGGATGCCGTGAGGCAAGGTTCCACGACCCGAAACCGCCCGATGAGAAGCCGAACACCCCCCGGCTCGCGGCCGTCGGGATGGTGCGGTAGGTCTTGTCGACGAAGGCGATCACCTCCTGGATGACGTATTGCTCGAAGTTCCCGGTCACCGGCGAATCGACCCACTGGCCGCAGCCCCAGCTCGACCAGCCGTCCGGGATGACGACGATCATCGGTGGCACGCCGAGCCGACCAAAAGCCGGGTCCAGGACATCCTCGACAGGTGCTACCCACCGCTGACCGTCGGTTTCCGGCTTGATGTGACTCGCGGCAGAATCACCGAGCGCGTGGAGCAGGTAGGCCGTGGGATACCGGCGATCTGATACCTCGTAGCCCGGCGGCAGATAGACGAACACATCACGCTCGCTCGGATCGCCCAGCAGATTGCCGGCGAGGTGGAGGCTGTCCAGCCTCGAATGCTCGATCACGTCTTCTCCCTTGTGCCAGCTCGACGTGCTGCCAGGCAAACGCGATCCCGGACGAGCGCTGCTCTCCTTTGCGAGATCGTGGTCGGGAGTCTAGTCGTCAGCAACAGCCGAAGAAGGAATGGCTTACGCCGGACATGCTCCGCAGCGCAAGACCCGGCTCGTTTCTCTCCGGATCCCGCTCAGCAAACGCTTCGCTCGGCCCGCCCGGTTCTAGAGGCCGGATCCTCTATCCACTGAGCTACAAGCGCGCGAGCTCGATCATGTCGGCTCATGTTCGCCCGGGATTCGGCCACCGAACCGGCTGGTCGCCGCTGGCTCGATTGCTTGCCCTGACCGCGACACTCATCCTTGTGATCCGACCGGCGCGACATGGCGCGGTCGGAGCATTGACCGACGACTACCAGACGAGGTGGGACGGTGTCGAACGCTGGCTCTGGCGAGCATGTGCGTGAGGTTGTCGACCGACTGCAGGGTGAGGTAGCGGAACTTCGTAACTCGCGGAAGCGTGTTGCTGAGGCGGCCCACGCCGATCGCCGCGCGATCGAGCGCGCCCTCCACGATGGCGTCCAGCAATCCCTGGTCGCCCTCGCCGTCGATCTGCAACGACTGGCCGGGTTGGTGGACGGTGATCCCGGCGCCGCGAAAGTGCTCCTCGACGAGATGGCGACCAACGTGCGGGAGGCGCTGGACGAAGCGACGGAGCTGGCCCAGAGGATCTATCCGCCGCTACCTGGAGGGCGTGGGTTGGCCAGCGCCCTGAGGTCGGCGGCGGAGAGCGCCGGCGTCACCGTCGTGGTCGACGTTCCCGTGCGTGCCGACTACCCGCCCGAGATCACGACCGCTGTCTACTGGTCCTTCGTCGAGGCCCTGTCGTCCGCATCACGTGGGTCCCAGGCAACCATCCGCGTGCTCGACGCGGATGGCGCGCTGACGTTCGAGGTCGCGATCGCGGGACGCCATCCTGAAGGTCGCCTCGACCGCCTCCGCGATCGAATCGAGGCGCTCGATGGCCGCTTCAGCGTCGACGACGGGGACGATGGCAGGTCGCGTATTCATGGCTGGCTGCCGTCGTCCCGATGACCCGGATCGCCCTCGGCCAGGTACAGGATGACCGCCTTGACGCGCTTGTGAACCGATGGCTCCCACGTCAGCCCAAGCTTCATGAAGATCGAGTTGATCACCTTCTCGACGGACCTCTCGGTCACGACAAGGTCCTCGGCGATCGACGCATTGTTCCTGCCCTCGGCCATCTTCCGCAGCACGTCGCGTTCCCGGGCGGTCAGCTGGCTAAGCGGGGACGTCGCCGGGCGCGCCCGATCCGCCACCAACCCTTCCACGACCTGTGGGTCGATCAGCGATCCTCCTTCGGAGACAGCGCGGATGGCACCAACCAGCAGGTCGAGGTCGTGCACCCGCTCCTTGAGCACGTAGGCGCGCCGGGCGCTGCCGGTGTCCAGCAGCGCGAGTGCGTAGCTCGGGTTCGCGTACTGGCTGAGGACGACCACGCCCAGACCGGGGTTCGTCTCCCGTAATCGCCTGGCAGCCTGGATCCCCTCATCCGAGTGGCCAGGCGGCATGCGGATGTCGGTGACCACCACGTCTGGCGCTTCGCGTTCGACGGCTTCGAGCAGCGAGTCGAGGTCCCCGCAGACGGCCGCGACCTCTAACCCGGGCTGCGCCTCGAGCAGGCGCCGGACGCCTTCACGAACGAGGTAGTGGTCCTCGGCGAGCACGAGCCGGATGGGCATGGGCGGAGAATACGCCGGTGATCCCGGATCTCCCGCTCGTCCTGATCGTGGACGACAACGACAGGAACCGGAAGTTGGCCGGCGATGTGCTCCGCCTGGCCCGGTTCCGGACGCTCGAGGCCGGGACGGCCGCGGAGGGAATCGCGCTCGCGTCCGAGCATCTGCCGGACGTCATCCTCATGGACTTGCACCTTCCGGATCTGGACGGCACTGAAGCTGTGCGTATGTTGCGGGCTGAGCCGCGCACCGCCCGCATCCCGGTCGTGGCGGTGACCGCCCTGCGACTGGAGGCCCGCGACGACTGGTTGTTCGACGCCGGCTTTGCCGGCTACATCGTCAAGCCCATCGACATCGACGAGCTTCCCGATCTCGTTCGGGGGTATTGCGCGCGCCGCCCGGACTGACGCTACCCGAGGCACACGCTGCTGCCGGTGACAGCCGGGTGCCAGCATCCCCCAGCACATGCCTGCAGGCACGGTTGGCGGGGAGTCGATGTCCACGTAGGTTCGCAGAAGCGGGCAGACGCTCCGCCGAGACACGAGACATCGAGGAGAACCCATGCGCAAGCGGTTTCTGTTGGCCATCGGCGCGGCGGCGCTCGGGGCCGTGGCATTCGGCGGGATCGTGCTCGCCACCCCCGCTTCCCTCGTGACCACCACGCCGATCGCGACCGGCACCCTGGCTCCCGTCAACCTGAACATCAAGACCGGCGACTGGAAGGTCGACCTTCGGACGAAAGGCGATTCCAACGTCATTGTGACCGAGAACGTCGTCGCTCCTGGCGGTTCCTTCGGGTGGCACAGCCACCCGGGGCCGAGCCTCAGCGTCGTGAAATCCGGCACGCTGCCCTTCTACCGCGGCGACGATCCGACGTGTACTCCAGAGATCTACCCGGCTGGTGACGTGCTCATCGACCCGGGGAACGCGGTCCACATCGGACGGAACGAGGGGTCCGTCGATCTCGTCCTCATCGTCACCCGCCTGGTCCCGGCCGGCGCGATGGCACGCATCGACGAACCCAATCCGGGCAACTGCGGCTTCTAGC
>JAXDKX010000364.1:0-3065 GCA_034666905.1 Chloroflexota bacterium
GCCCGAGCCGACGGCCCAGCCACCCGACGACGATCCCGCCGATCACGCCGCCGATTGCCTGCATTCCCCGGATCAGCCCGACGTCGCCGCCGGTCCCGTTCAACTCCCGCAGCACGAACACGACGAACAGCACGACGAAGATGCCCTGGGCGACCTGGCTCAGCGCCCCGATCGACAGGATCGCCGGCAACGGCGGTGTTCGGCGGATCGTCCGGAGCCCGTCGAGCCAGTCGGCCACGAGGCTGGCACCCGGAGGTGCGCCGGCGGAACCCGTCGACGGCGCTGCCAACGGCTGGCTGTCCGCCTCTGGGGCGCGCGGGGCCGCCACCTCCTTCCGAACCCGGATCTGGGCCGCCAGCAGCGCCGAAACCAGGAACGTGACCGCATCGACGGCCACCACGCCGACCAGCCCCAGCAGCTGGATCGCGAGGCCGCCGATCGGCGACCCGACGAGCCTTGCGAGGTTGTCGCTCACGGCATTGAGCGAGTTCGCGGCCGTCAGCTGCTCGCGCGGCACGAGACTCGGGATGAGCGCGGCCTTCGCGGGACTCGCCAATCGGGCGAGGCAGGACTGTAGAGCCGCGACGAGGTAGATGATCCAGAGCCGATCGGTCGTCGTCACGGCAAGGAGCGGCAGGAGCAGCGCCGCCTGGACGACCCCAACGACGACCAGGATCTGTCGCCGATCCCAGCGATCAACCAGCACTCCCGCGAGCTGCCCAACGATCAGCGCCGGCACGAGCTCCGCGACGAACACCGTCGAGGTCGTCAGCGCCGACCCCGTGAGCTGGAACACGAACACCGGCAGCGCGATCAGGAGGGTCCAGTCGCCGAGATCGCTGATCAGCCCGCCGCTCCACAGCAGCGCGTAGTTCCGGTTCCGCAGCGGCGACTGCGGGGGTTTGGCGGGCGACGCGTCGGCAGGGTTCACAAGCCAGATGGTCGCATTGCCCGCGATCCGGGTCTGGCCGCTTACGTCAGCGCACAGTTTTCCTCATCTGCACCACACAGAGATCACTAGATCAGGATTCGCCCCGGATCGCCCTGCTCCACGCTCTCGACCCCGATCGATCCGCGCTCCGTCGTGCGCGAATCGGCCGGTGCAGCGAGCCGACGGCAGCGCGAGACCCGTCGGACGGTCGCGAAAGATGATCTAACGCTCCCGGGGCGTGCGTTGGAGACAAACAGCAGAGCTCGGAGGTCGCCTGCCGGGTCCCGAAGCCAGGCGCGGGCCCGTCGACCGTCATCCGGGAGCGCCGCCCGGAACGTGCGGGCACGCGCCTCGACCCGTCGTCGATTGCTCATGCTCTCGCCCACGATCAGGCAGGTGGCAACGCTCGTCGCGGGCCAGCCGAGTGAGGCGGCAACGCGAATGCCGAGGCGCCGCTTGCGGTCGAGCGTTCCGAGCAGCTCGCCCACGTCGATGATGTCCGTCTTCAGCTCGATGACAAGCACCGAGGCGGATCGTTCATGCCAGGCGAGGAGATCGACAATCCCGCGCTCGCCCCACTCGGAGAACGAGACTTCGGGGCGGACAACCCAGCCACCGATGGCCCGCAACCGAGCGATCACCGCCTCGGCAAGCGCAGCGTGCTTCTGATTCAGCAGGCGATCGAGATCGGCGCCGCGGGAGCGTGTCAGGAGCTCGAGCCGCACGTCCAACGCGCCCGCGACCGCGACCAAGGTCCCGAACGAGATCTCGTGGATGGCGCCGCGCTCGATGCGGGACACGGTTCCCCGCGACACCCCGGCCGCGGCAGCGAGGTCCGATTGGCGCCAGCCGCGGCGGATCCGGGCGACGCGAATCGTGGCGCCGAACCGAAGAGAATCCACGCGGGTGAGTCTGCCGACCCACACTCTCTGGCGGCTCACTTTCGAACGGGTGTTCGATATACTTGCGCCAAAGCGTAGCCACGGTGCACAACCCGACCGGCCGCGTGGACAACCTCGAGCGGCGCGTGGACGAACCGCGCGGAACCGTGGAAACCGGGCCCGCCGGCGTGGATCGCCTGTGGGAGCCCGAATACGCCAATTCCACAACATGTAGCGGAGGACGGCTCGATCGGACCACTACATCTTGTGTTTTGGGCTTGACTCCGCCCCCACGCTCGCGGTATCGTTAGCGGGTCGCGCGCCAACGCCCGAGACCCACAAGCAGGGCTCGAGCGACCCCAGGAACCGACACCGGAACCCGGCCCAGCACAGCCCGGGATCGACCGATCGGCAGGCAGACGACGAGGGACCGCGCAGCTACGACGCGGCAACCACAGTGAGCGCACGGCACCGATGCCGAGGAGAGGAAGAACCGATGGCCCGAGCGACTGGCACACCGACCCCGGTCATGGCAGACGGCAACGCGACTGCGGCCGCATCGGGGGTGAGCACGAGCTCGACATCGGCGAAGCCCCGCAAGGGCACGGCGGCCAGCGGCGGCACTCCCGCCACCGCCACGGGCACCCGATCCGGCCCCTGGGGCGCCAGCTTCGACGGCACGGACGCCAAGGGTCACCCGGTGAAGGGCCTCGAGTGGCCGCGCCGCCACACGACCGCCGGCATCCACCCCTACGACGAGATCGAGTGGGAGCTCCGGACCGCCGCTATTAACTCCGAGACCGGCAAGACCGTCTTCGAGCAGAAGGACGTCGAGGTTCCCAAGGCGTGGAGCCAGCTCGCGACCAACGTCGTCGTGAGCAAGTACTTCCGCGGGCACGTCGGGACGCCGGAGCGGGAGCACAGCGTCCGCCAGCTCATCGACCGCGTGGTGAACACCATCGCGGCGTGGGCGGACACCCAGCGCTACTTCGCCACGGACGGCGATCTGAATGCCTTCCAGGCCGAGCTCACGCACCTCCTCGTGCACCAGAAGATGGCGTTCAACTCGCCGGTCTGGTTCAACGTGGGCATCGAGCCGAAGCCGCAGTGCTCCGCGTGCTTCATCAACTCGGTCCAGGACAACATGGGCAGCATCATGGATCTCGCGAAGACCGAGGCCATGTTGTTCAAGTTCGGCTCGGGCGCCGGCTCCAACCTCTCCCCCATCCGCTCTTCCAAGGAGCGCATGAGCG
>JAXDKX010000365.1:0-2991 GCA_034666905.1 Chloroflexota bacterium
ACAGCTTGACGCGCTGCGCCTCTCCGCCCGACAGCGTCGTCGCGGGCTGCCCGAGATGGACGTACCCCAATCCCACGTCATGCAGCGTCTGGAGCTTCGTGCGGACGTTCGGGACCGCCGAGAAGAAGTCGAGCGCCTCGGCGATCGTCATCTCGAGGACGTCCGCGATCGACTTGCCCTTGTAGTGGATCTCGAGGGCTTCGCGGTTGTAGCGCTTGCCGTGGCAGACCTCGCAGGAGACGTAGACGTCCGGCAGGAACTGCATCTCGATCTTGAGGATGCCGTCGCCCTTGCAGTGCTCGCACCGGCCGCCCTTGACGTTGAAGCTGAACCGGCCGGGCGTGTAGCCGCGAACGCGCGACTCGGGAACGCCGGCGAACAGCTCGCGGATCGGGGTGAACAGCCCGACATAGGTTGCGGGATTGGACCGGGGCGTCCGGCCGATCGGGCTCTGGTCGATCTCGATGATCTTGTCGACCTGCTCGGCGCCCACGAGCGAATCGTGGGCCCCGACAGGTTCGCGTGAACCGTTCAGCTCGCGGGCAAGAGCGCGATAGAGAACATCGGTCACGAGCGTGCTCTTGCCGCTCCCCGAGACGCCGGTGACGGCGACGAACGTGCCGAGCGGCACCCGCAGGTCCACGTTCCGGAGGTTGTGCTCCCGCGCGCCGCTGACCAGCAAGGTCTTGCCGTTGCCGCGTCGCCTGGTCGCGGGGACCGGCACCGCCCGCTCTCCCCGGAGAAAGGCGCCGGTGATGGAGCGCGGCTCGGCGAGCACGACCTCGAGCGGGCCGTTGGCAATGATTTCGCCGCCGTGCTCGCCCGCCCCGGGCCCGATGTCCACGACCCAGTCGGCCGTCCGGATCGTCTCCTCGTCGTGCTCGACGACGAGCACCGTGTTGCCCAGGTCCCGCAGGCGGGTGAGGGTCGCGATCAGCTTGGCGTTGTCGCGCTGGTGGAGCCCGATCGACGGTTCGTCGAGGATGTACAGGACGCCCATCAACGTCGTGCCGATCTGGGTCGCCAGGCGGATGCGCTGGGCCTCGCCGCCGGACAGGGTCACGCTGGTCCGATCGAGGGTCAGATAGTCGAGCCCGACGTCGACGAGGAATCCGAGCCGGGCGACGATCTCCTTGAGCAATTGCCGGGCAATCGTCCGCTCCCGCTCCGTCAGGGTCGGGTCCAGCTCGTGCGCCCAGCGCAGCGCCTCCTTGATCGACAGCGTGGAGACGTCCCAGACATTCCGGTCACCGATCGTCACGCCGAGGATCTCCGGCCGCAGCCGCTTGCCGCCGCAGACTGGGCAGGGCCGCGTCACCATATATTTCTCGAGCTCGGTCTTGATGTACTCCGAGTCCGTCTCCCGGTAGCGCCGCTCGAGGTTGGTGACGACGCCTTCGAAGGTGGCGCTGTAGGTGTTCTCGCCTCGCTCGTGCCGGTAGCGGACGACGACCTTCTCCTGCTTCGCCGCGTACAGGACGTACTCGACCGCCTCGGCCGGCAGGTCGCGGATGGGGGCCTTGAAGTCCCAACCGTGGGCAGCCGTGATCGCCTCGAGGATCTTCAGGCGCCAGGACGCGTCGGTCGGAATCTTGGCCCAAGGCACGAGCGCGCCGGCCGCCAGGCTCCTCGAGCGGTCCGGGATGACGAGGTTGGGATCGATCTCGAGCTTGGTTCCCAGCCCGGTGCACGCAGGGCACGCTCCGTGCGGCGAGTTGAACGAAAAGCTGCGCGGCTCGAGCTCATCGACGGTGAAGTCGTCGTACGGACAGCTGTACTTCTCGCTGTAACGACGCTCCTCGAAGGCCGGGGCCTCATCGTCCCGGGGCGCCGGCGCGATCAGCACCACGCCTTCCCCGAGGCGGAGGGCGGTCTCGATGGAGTCGGCCAGGCGGCTTGCATCCGGGTCCGCGATGACCGTGCCCGTCTCCGGGTCGATCGGCCGGCCATCGGCCGCACGCTGAGCGCCCTCCGTCGCCTCGGCGTGGCGCACGACGTAGCGATCGACGACGACCTCGATCGAGTGACGCTTGTACTTGTCGAGGCTGGGCGCTTCCGTGATGTCGACCATGTCGCCATCGACCCGGACACGGACGAAGCCCTGGCGTCGCGCACTCTCGAAGACCCGGTCGCCCTCGGTCTTCCGATCCTTGATCAGCGGCGCGAGGACGAGCAGGCGCGTTCCCTCGGGGAGCTCGAGGACATGGTCCACGATCTGCTGGACGGACTGGCGTTCGATGACGTGGCCGTTGGGACAATGCGGCACACCGATGCGAGCGAACAACAGGCGCAGGTGGTCGTAGATCTCGGTGACGGTACCGACTGTCGAGCGCGGGTTGCGCGACGCACCCTTCTGGTCGATCGAGATCGCGGGCGATAACCCGTCGATCTGGTCGACGTCCGGCTTCTCCATCTGCCCGAGGAACTGCCGGGCGTAGGCGCTCAGGCTCTCGACGTACCGGCGCTGGCCCTCGGCATAGATCGTGTCAAAGGCGAGGCTGCTCTTGCCAGAACCGGAAAGGCCGGTGATCACGACGAGCCGGTCGCGCGGGAACGCGACGTCGACATTCTTGAGATTGTGTTCGCGCGCTCCGCGAACGATCAGCTGATCTTGGGGCACCAATCCAGTTTACCGGATGTGCGCCCGTTCGAACAGGCGTTCCGTTTCGCTGCGGATTGGGCGTCCTGTGGCGACCTACCGACGACGGGCGGGGCGTTGGCCGGTGCGCTTGCGGATATTCGGCGTGACCGATCGGTCCCAGGTCGGGCGATCGAGCCAGCGGGCCTGCCAACCGGTGTCGTCCTCGTGCTCGTCCCGGATCCCGGGAAGCCAGTCGGCGACCGTCCCCTCGTCGATGCCGGGGACGCCGTCGACCGTCGCGGCTGGTTCCTCGTCGGCGGGCAGAACCGTGACGCTCGTAACTTCCATGGCCTGTCCCGCCGCAGCTCGTTCCGCGCCACGCCGGCCTCGCGCCCGGTCGGCGGCGCCGG
>JAXDKX010000366.1:0-3404 GCA_034666905.1 Chloroflexota bacterium
CTGATCTCGGCCGGGAACTCGGAACCGTCCTTGCGCCGGCCGGCCAGCTCGATCCCGTTGCCGATCTCCTGTGCCCGTGCGTCTTCGACCGAGCGCAGGTCATCTGACCGCAAGCGCTCGGCGAACCCATCCGGGATGATCGTGGTCACGGGTTCGCCCACGAGCTCCCCCGGTTCGTATCCGAACTGCGTCGAAGTGCGCAGGTTCGCCGTCACGATCAGGCCGCCCCGGTCCACGACGATCATGGCGTCCGGCGCCGCCTCGAGCAGGCCGCGGTACCTGGCCTCCGAGGCTTCGATTGTGTTCGTTCCGGTCACATGCCTTCCCTGGCCCGCACCTCGAACGGTCGCGGCGATGCCGTGCGCGTACCTCGGGCTTGGTTGTCCGGTCCCCAGTATGTGAACAGGGCGCGCTGGCCTGTGAGGATGATTTCTCGCGAAAGGGGCGGCGCGGACCTGGTCATCACGCGGAACCAAGTGCGCGGCCCAGGCTGTCAGCATCGCGCGGCCCCTCGTAGCGGCGACCATCGATGAACAGGCTGGGCGTCCCGTCGACCCGGCTCTGGAGGCCAGTCGCCAGGTCTCGCTCGACCCGATCCATCGTGGCGCGATCGACGATGTCCGACTCGTATCGTTCGAGGTCAAGACCGAGCCGCTCGGCATAGCGCCGCGTGTCGGCTGGTTCGAGTCGCTGCTGGTTGCGAAACAGCAGGTCGTGCATCTCCCAGAACCGATCCTGGCGGGCCGCAGCCTCCGCTGCCTGGGCAGCCCATTGAGCATGGGGATGGATGCTCCGGAGCGGGAAATGGCGGAACACGACCTCGAAGGCGGCGCCGCGCTCCAGGAGGCGGCCGACCTCGCGCATCGCCGCAGCCGTGTACGGACACTCGAAATCGCCGTACACGACGAGCTGCCGGCCTCCGCGCGAGCCCCGGGTGTGGTCGAGGGCATCGACCGGTGTCGACAGGTCGCTGATCTCGGGTTCGTCTTCCGTCATTTGACTCATTCCAATGCGGCCCGTTGTGCCGCGGGCTCTTTGCCCACTATACTTGCATGTGCAACTACCTATTTGGCTGGGAGCTGGAACGAATTGTCGAATGACCTGCGGATCGCGGTGCTGGGTGCGGGGCATGTCGGCCCGGTGATCGCGCGGGCCGCGGTCGAGGCTGGCTATCCCGTGACGCTCGCCGCTTCCGGAGACCCGCAAAGGATCGCCCTCATCGCCCAGATCCTGGCGCCGGGAGCGGAGCCCCGATGGGCCGCCGATGCGATCGCCAACGCGGACGTGGTCGTGCTGGCGATCCCGATCCACAAATTCGCAGCCTTCGACCCGGCCCTGGTCTCCGGCAAGCTCGTCGTCGATGTCATGAACTACTGGCCGCCGATCGATGGCATGCAGGCGATGTTCGAGGATCGCCAGTGCGGCAGCAGCGAGATCGTCCAGTACCGGCTTGCCGAGTCGACGGTCGTGAAGACCCTCAACCACATGGGCTACCACGAGCTGGACGAAGAGCGACGACTCGCAGGGTCGCCTGAACGTCGCTCGCTCGGCGTCGCTGCGGATGAGCCTCACGCGGTCGACATCGTCGCGGATGTCATCGAGCGGATCGGCTTCGACACCGTTCGACTGGAAGGCCTGCGTGCAGGCCGGCTCCTCGAACCCGGTGGCCCGGTCTTTGGAGCTTCACTGCGCCGACCCGAGTTCGAACGGGCCATTCGCGCCGAGGCCGCATAGCTCCGGCTTTCCACACCCCCCCGACCATTCGTGAAAAGGACTCCACGTGACGACTGAACCTTCAGAACCCTTTCCGCTCAGCTTCGGGCTGGACACCTTCGGCGATGTTACCCACGACGATGAGGACCGTCCGCTGTCCCATGCGCAGACGATCCGCGACCTTGTCGAACAAGGCGTCCTGGCCGACCAGGTAGGGATCGACTTCTTCGGGATCGGCGAACACCATACCGATGACTTCCCGTTGTCGGCGGCCGACGTCGTCCTCGCCGCGATCGCCGCCCGCACGAACCGCATCCACGTCGGGTCGGCGGTCACCGTCCTGAGCTCGGACGACCCCGTCCGCGTGTTCCAGCGCTACTCCACGCTGGACGCCGTCTCCGGCGGGCGCGCAGAGGTCATCCTCGGACGCGGCTCGAGCATCGACTCGTTCCCGTTGTTCGGGTACGACCTTGCCGACTACGAGGACCTCTTCGAAGAGAAGACCAACCTGTTCGCCGAGCTGCTCAAGGGCAGCCCGGTCAACTGGCACGGCAAGACCCGTCCTTCGCTCCACGACCAGGACGTCGTGCCACATCCCGAATCCGGGACCTTCCCGGTCTGGATCGGGGTGGGCGGAAGTCCCCAGTCGGTGATCCGGGCCGCGCACTATGGATTCTCGCTCATGCTCGCGATCATCGGCGGGTCCCCGGCGCGTTTCGCACCGTTCTCCCAGCTCTTTCGGCAGGCCCTCGAGAGCTTCGGGCGAGCGGCCCTCCCGGTCGGCGTGCACTCGCCCGGTCACGTCGCGGCGACCGACGAGCAGGCCCGCGCGGAGTTCTGGCCACGCTACCGGGAGGTCATCACCCGCTTCAGCAAGATCCGCGGTTTCGCGATCCCGACCGAGGACTCCTTCATGCATGAAATCGGGCAGCACGGAGCGCTCCATGTCGGATCGCCAGAGACTGTCGCGCAGAAGATCGCGCAAACCTTGACGTCGCTGGGGGCCAACCGCTTCGATCTGAAATTCGGCATGGGCGGGCTCTCCCAGCAGGCGCTGATGACCAACATCGAGCTGTATGGGACCGAGGTCGTCCCGCGCGTCCGCGAGCTCCTGGCGTGACGCTCTTCCGGTTGACGCGCGGCACGCGAGACGACTAGGGTGGCAGAACCATCACCCGAGGAGCGGAGCACGGCCACTGACGCCGCCCGTTCTCACGGGAGGAGGGAGGTTGCCAGGGCGACCCAGCAGGACGTGTTCGGGCAGAACTGTCGCTAACGGTCCGTCCCGCGCCATCCGCGGCGCACCTCGGGAGGCCCAACCTTGGCTACATCGTCAGCGGCCGTGGCCGTAACCCCGGAATACCGGTTCAAGCTGCCGTTCGTCATCAGCGCCTCAGCCGCTGGAACGATCATCGAGTGGTACGACTTCTACCTGTACGGCGTTCTGGCGGCGTTCTTCTCCACCCAGTTCTTTCCGACCGGTGACTCGACGGCCGCGTTGCTGGCGTCACTGGCGACGTTCGGAGCCGGCTTCGCCGTCCGACCGTTCGGCGCCGCGTTCTTTGGCCGCATCGGCGACATCGTCGGGCGCAAGTTCACGTTCCTCGTGACGATCAGCGTGATGGGTGTCTCGACGGCGCTTGTCGGTGTCCTCCCGACGTATGCGCAGATCGGAATCCTGGCCCCGATCA
>JAXDKX010000367.1:0-3216 GCA_034666905.1 Chloroflexota bacterium
CTCGAGTCGAGCATCGATCTCTATGCGCTGGCGGCCTCGGAGGTGTATGGCCTGGGCGGCGAGGACCTCACCGCGATCGTGAACACGGCTCGCCGGCGGAATCGTTCGGTCTGGGCGATCCTCGAGGAGCTCGACCGGCAACCCGGGGTCCTGCGTGTCGGCCCTGAGACGCGCGCGAACGTCCACAAACTGGTGGTCGATCTGCGCGACTACGCCGAGGTTGCCCACGAGCGGCCAGCCGGCGAGCTGCTCTATCGATTCCTCCGCGGCAGCGGGCTTCTCGCACGACTGGTCGCGTCCGACGCGCCGGGGGCTGAGGAGGCGCTGCAGAACATCGCCCGCTTCTTCGAGATCGTCCGGGCGCAATCAGCGCTGCTCACCGACGATCGGGCCATCTTCGTTGCCCCGCACCTGGCGACCCTGATCGAGGCCGGGGACGATCCGGCAACGGCCGAGCTGGACCCGGATGCAGAAGCGGTTGCGGTTCTGACCGTCCACAAGGCCAAAGGTCTCGAGTTCCCCGTCGTCTTCCTGCCCGGCATGGTCGCCGGACGCTTCCCGTTGAGCGGTCGGGGAGAGGCCCTGCCCCTTCCGGTCGGCCTGGGCCGAGGCCTGGCCCCGACCGCGGAATCGGGGCTGGCCGAAGAACGGCGCCTCTGCTACGTCGCGATGACCCGCGCCCGCGACGAGTTGATCCTGTCCCACGCCGCGGACTACGGCGGCGCTCGTGCCCGTCGGGTCTCGCCGTTCGTGCTCGAGGCCCTCGACCTGCCTTCGCCGGCCGGCGTCCCCGGGGCCGGCGCACGAACATCGAGTCCGGCCGAGCGCCTGGCCGGCTTCGACGCGGTGGCCATACCGGCCGTCTCGCCCGATGGCCCGATCACGGAATCGCTCTCGCTCAGCTTCTACCAGATCGACGACTACCTGACCTGCCCGCTGAAATACAAATACGCCCACGTCCTGCGCGTTCCGCTCGCGCCGCACCACGCGATCATCTATGGCGCGGCGCTCCACAAGGCGGTGCAGGTCTTCCACACGCGCCATGCCAAGGGCCAGGTCATGAGCGAGGAGGAGCTCATCGCGGTCTTCGAATCGGCGTGGTCGAACGATGGTTTCGTCAGCCGCGATCACGAGGAGGCGCGACTCGACTCGGGACGCACGGCGCTGCGTCGGTTCCGGACGGCGCAGCTTGCGCCGGACGCGGTGATCCCGACCTACGTGGAGCGCGAGTTCAGCTTCAGTCTCGGGGGCGATCGAGTCAGGGGCCGCTGGGACCGGGTCGACGTCGAAGCGATCGAGGCGGGGAGTGACACCGTGACGGCGCCGGCCACGGGTCGCGTTGCGAGCGCGGACGTCGTCTCGCCGACCCTTGGCATGCTCGGACCCGAACGGGTGACGATCACGGATTACAAGTCGTCCGATGTCCGTGATCCGGCCAAGGCCCGGCAACGGGCACGAGATTCGCTCCAGCTCCAGATCTACGCCATGGGCTATGAGGCGATGACCGGCCGCTTGCCGGATGCCGTTGCGCTGCACTTCCTGGAGTCGGGCCTGGTCGGGAAGGTCGCGGTCGAGCCCGCCCGCCTCGCCAAGGCCCGCGCCAGAATTGCTCGGGCCGCCGTGGGGATGCGTGCCCGCGACTACACGCCACGGCCCGACTACCTGGCCTGCACCTACTGCGCGTTCCGCGACATCTGTCCGTCGAGCGTGGCGCGATAGGGCATTCGCCCCACTCGACCGGGATGGCTCCGCCGTGCATCGTTCGCGGCCCCCGCCGAGAGCGAGGCGCAGCGGAGCGCGCATCGACGATGGACCTGATGGTCTGGTTCCTGCCCTGGACCGCGACCCAGGACGGCGAGGCCCTAGACTCGCTCGTCATGGAACGACGCGACCGGCTTGCGAATCTCGGCTTCTTTGCCGCCGCGGGCGTGGTCTGGCTCCTGGTCGGCCTCATCGTCTCGACGCGCGATCCAGTCCTGGACCCAGGTGCCGGATTCCTGGGCGCCGCGCTCATCGGGTTGGCCATTGCACTGACGCTCGTGCCGCTCATCTGGTTGACCGCCTTCGGGCGGCACCGGCAGATCGCGTTCCACGGCGACTGGCTGCGCGCCATTCGGCGATCGGCTTGGGTCGGCATCGTGGTCGCGGTGCTCATCGTGCTTCGGATCCAGGGACTGCTGGAGCTCCCGATCGCCCTGTTCATGATCGCGCTGGCATTTGTCGCCGAGGCGACGCTCTCCGCGGAACGCTGAGGCGCGGTCCCGGGCGGGACGCTAGGCTGTCGGCCACCGCCGATCGTCGCAACCCGGGAGATTCCTTGACCTCCGTCACCACCCGTCCGGCCGAACCGTTCGCCGACGCCAAAGCCCGGCTTGCCGCCTCAGTCGAGGGCGCGCGTGACGAGATCATCGACCTCTCGCACCTGATCCACGCCAACCCTGAGCCGGCCTTCGAGGAGGTCCAGGCGGCGACCTGGATCGCGGACATCCTTGCGCGCCATGGATTCGCCGTCGAGCATCCGGCGGGGCGCCTGGCGACCGCGATTCGCGCGGTCCGTCGGGGCGGACGCGGCGGGGCGAGCCCACGAATCGGCATCCTCGCGGAGTACGACGCCCTGCCCGGCCTGGGTCACGGCTGCGGCCACAACACCATGGCCGCCTCCGGCGTGGGCGCCGCCATCGCTCTCGCCGCGATGTCGGACGACCTGCCCGGCGAGATCGTCTTCCTGGGGACGCCGGCCGAGGAACGGGGGAGTGGCAAGCAATTCATGATCGAGGACGGCCTGTTCGAGGGAATCGACGCGGCCCTGCTCTATCACCCGTGCGATCGGAATCACGTCGAGACTCACCCGCTGGCATCGGAGGATGTCGAGGTCGTCTACACCGGCCTGCAGTCGCATGCCTCGTCGGACCCCTGGATGGGCAGGAACGCGCTCGATGCCCTGGTTAGCCTCTTCACCTCGGTCGGCTTGTGGCGCCAGCAGCTTCGGCCCACGGCGCGAGTCCACGGGATCATCCGCGATGGCGGGACGGCGGCGAACATCATTCCTGACCGGACGGCCGCCTGGTTCATGATCCGGAGCGATAACGAGGTCGAGTACGAGGCCATGCGCGGGCGCTTCCGGCAGATGTGCGAGGCCGCCGCCCTGGCGACCGACACCACGGTCGAGGTGACCTTCTCCGGTCGCGCCTCGACGATGCGCAACAACCGTGTCCT
>JAXDKX010000368.1:0-10234 GCA_034666905.1 Chloroflexota bacterium
ACTGCCTCAACTACGGGGACCCGACGAGACCGGAGGCGTTCTGGCAGCTGAGCGAGGGTGTTCGCGGCCTCGGCGATGCGTGTCGCGCCCTTGGCCTGCCGGTCACCGGCGGGAACGTCTCGCTCTACAACGAATCACCGGGCGGAACCATCGCCCCGACCCCCGAGATCGGTGTCGTCGGTCTGCTCGACGACATCGACACGCTGGTCGGCCCGGCATTCGCGCAGGCCGGCGACTCGATCGTGCTGGTCGGCGACGCCACGTCGGGCCTCGCCGGGTCGGCCTATGCCGCACTGGCCGGCGTGACCAGCGACGACAGTCCGCCAACGCTCGACCTGGCCCGCGAGGCGGCGGTCCAGGCCTTCATTCGAGAGGCGATCGCCCGCGGGCTCGTGGCGTCGGCCCAGGATGTCTCGGGCGGCGGGCTCGCCGTTGCGCTCGCAGAATGCGCGATGTGGGGCGACCTCGGCGCCCGGGTCAGGCTTGCGCTCGTGGCCTCCCCTGCGGTCGATCTCTTCGGTGAGAGCCCGTCGCGGCTGGTCGTGAGCTGCAGCCTCGCGCACGCGGCGGCGCTCCTCCTGCTGGCTCGGCAGCACGGGCTCCCGGCGGAGACGATCGGCTCGGTCGGCGGCGACCGCCTCCTCGTCGAACCGACGGCGGCCGCGGCGGTCGGCTCGTCCGATGGGCGTGGCGGCCGGGTAGCCGACGTGCTGGAGGTCCCGCTCCACGACCTCCGTCATGCCTGGGATCACGGGCTCTCGCGATCGCTCGGCTGGGAGGGCTAGGCCATGTGTGGCGTCTTCGGGGTCGTGCTTCCCGGCGGGGAGCCAACAGACGCGGCGTCGATCGCGGCGCTCGGGCTCTTCGCCCTCCAGCACCGGGGCCAGGAATCGGCCGGGCTGGCCGTCAGCGATGGTGAGCAGCTGATGCTCTACAAGGACCTCGGGATGATCAGCTCCGTGCTGGACGAGCGTCGGCTTCCCAGCCTGCGCGGTCAGCTGGCGATCGCCCACTGCCGCTACTCGACGACCGGCTCGACGATCTGGGAGAACGCCCAGCCGACCTATCGCCTCGGCCCGCGACGCGCACTGGCGATCGGTCACAACGGCAACCTGGTCAACACGCGTGACCTGCTCGGCCAGCTGCAGGGTGGCCGGACCCGTCTGCCTGCCTCCACGGATACCGAGCTGCTCACTGCGCTGCTCGCCGACGAGCCCGCCGCGGACACGGTCGAGGCGCTGCAGCGCGTCCTGCCGCGCGTCCGCGGGGCGTATACCCTCGTCGTGCTCGACGAACGGCGGGTTATCGGCGTCCGCGACCCGTTCGGCTTCCGCCCGCTCGTCCTCGGCCGCCTTCCGAAGGTGGCGGTCGGCGGCCCCGACGACGGGCTGTGGCGGGGTGATGACGACGAGACGACCGGCTGGTGCCTCTCGTCGGAGACGGCCGGTCTGGACATCGTCGGGGCCGAGTACGTTCGTGACGTCGAGCCGGGCGAGATGGTCATCCTGGAGCCCGGCAAGCCGCCTCGCTCGGTTCGCTTCGCCGAGGCGACCCCGGCGCTGTGCGTCTTCGAGCTCATCTACTTCGCCCGCCCGGATTCGTACATGGAGGGTCGCAACCTCTACGAAGTCAGGCGCCGGATGGGCATCCAGCTCGCCGGCGAGCATCCAGCCGCGGCCGACCTGGTGATGCCCGTCCCCGACACCGGCGCTCCGGCCGCGGCCGGCTACGCGGAGGCATCGGGGATCCCGTACCGCGAGGGGATGTATCGCAACCGCTACGCCGGGAGGACGTTCATCCAGCCTTCCGCCGGCCTGCGACACCGCGGTGTCACGATCAAGCTCAACCCGCTCCGCGAGGTCGTTGCCGGCAAGCGCCTGATCGTCGTCGACGACTCGATCGTGCGTGGGACGACCACCAAGCGAATCGTTGACCTGCTGCGACGGGCCGGCGCGACCGAAGTCCACGTCCGGATCAGCGCACCGCCGATCTACCACCCGTGCTTCTACGGCATCGACACCCAGGTCGAGACCGAGCTGATCGCGGCGACCCACAGCGAGCCCCAGATCCAGGAGTTCATCGGGGCCGATTCGCTCGGATACCTGTCGATCCGCGGCGTGCTCGCTGCACTCGACCTGCCGTACGAACGGTTCTGCTTCGCCTGCTTCGACGGGCACTACCCCGAACCCGTGCCCTATGACGCCGCGAGCCGGAAATTCATCCTCGAGGAGCCGGTCGTCGTGCCGTGAGCGACTCGGTGCGGTCAACGCGATCCGCCTATGCCGCGGCGGGGGTCGACGTCGCTGCCGGGGCGCGGGCAGTAGACCTGATTCGGGGCCACGTCGACTCGACGCGACGTCCGGAGGCGCTGGGCGGCCTTGGCGGCTTCGGCGGGGCCTTCTCCATCCCCGCCGGCTACCGGGAGCCGCTGCTGATCGCCTCGACGGACGGCGTCGGGACCAAGACCGCGATCGCCGCGGCGGTCGGGCGCTTCGACACCATCGGCATCGACCTCGTGGCGATGTGCGTCGACGACGTCGTCTGCACGGGCGCCGAGCCGCTGGCGTTTCTCGACTACGTGGCCGTCGGCGAGCTCGCTCCGACCGCCGTGGCCGAGCTTGTCGGCGGGGTCGCGGCCGGTTGCCGTGAGGCGGGTTGCACGCTCGTCGGTGGCGAAACCGCGGAGCATCCCGGACTGATGGCCGCCGACGCCTTCGATCTCGCTGGTACCGCGATCGGCGTGGTCGAGCGATCGCGCCTGATCGATGGGTCCGCGGTGGAGGCAGGCGATGTGATCCTGGGCCTCGCCTCGTCCGGCCTGCACTCGAATGGGTACTCCCTCGTCCGGGCGCTGGTGGCCCAATGGGACCTCGACCTGGCTGAGCCGTACCAGGCCCGCCTGCGTCGCACGCTCGGCGATGCCGCCACGGACGTCGCGCTGACGCTGGCCGCCCACGAGACGATGGCCACGCTTGGCGAAGTCCTCCTGACCCCGACCCGGATCTACGCGCGGGCGCTGCTCGCCGCACGCGAGGAGATGGTCGCCCGCGGCTGGGACTTGCGCGGCCTCGCCCATATCACGGGCGGCGGCCTGCCCGGCAACGTCCCGCGCGCCCTCCCCGTGGGGCTGGGAGCCCGGGTCGACCCGACGCGCTGGTCGATGCCGTCGGTGATGCGCCTGATCGGCGCACTCGGCGGGATGGAGGATGACGAGGTCCGGGCGACCTTCAACGGCGGGATCGGCATGATCGCGGTGGTCGCGCAGGAGGCCGCGCCGGCGGCGATCGCGTCGCTGGCTCGGCACGGGCTGGCGACAGTCGTGATCGGCGAGGTCGTCGAGGCCGATTCGGCCGACGGCGTGCGATATGTCGAGGCGCCCCTCGTCGGTGTCGCGTGACCGGGCGCGTCGCGGTCGGTGTCTCGGGGACTGGCTCGAACCTGCAGGCCCTCGCCGGCGCCGCCGCGCGAGGCGAGCTCGGCGGCGAGATCGTGCTGGTCTTTGCCGACCGGACGTGCCGCGCGCTCGACTGGGCGGCCGAGCAGGGGATCGAGACCGCCCTCGTGCCGGGCGGCGACGACAAGGTGCTGGCGGCCACGCTCGACGCCGTCGGGCCTGATGTCGTCGTGCTCGCGGGTTACATGCGGATCGTCGGGCCGGCCGTGCTGGACGCGTTCGCCGGACGGATCCTGAACACGCACCCGTCGCTGCTGCCGGCCTTTCCGGGCGCCCGCGCCGTGGACGATGCCCTGGCCCACGGGGTCGCCATGACCGGCTGCACGGTGCACCTGGTCGATGCCGAGCTTGACGGCGGCCCGATCGTCTCTCAGGAGTCGGTGGCGATCCTGCCCGAGGACGACGCTGAGACGCTCCATGCGAGGATCCGTGCCGTCGAGCATCGGCTCCTGCCGCGAGCCGTGGCCTTCGCCCTGGCGGGTGCCATGACCGTCGCGCCCGATGGCCGGCATGTCGTCGTCGATCTCGAGCGAGCCGACGCGTCTGTCCCCACCCCGCGCCGGGCGCTCCTGTCGGTTTCGGACAAGACGGGCCTCGTGACCTTCGCGAGTGGCCTCGTCGGGGCCGGTTTCGAGCTCGTTTCGACCGGGGGCACGGCGCGCGCCCTCCGCGATGCCGGGCTGCCGGTGACGGACGTCGCTGCCGTGACCGGTTTCCCCGAGATGCTCGACGGCCGCGTCAAGACGCTCCATCCGCGGATCCACGGCGGGATCCTGGCCGATCGCCGCCTGGCCGACCATCGCCGGCAGCTGCTGGCCGCTGCGATCGGTCCCTTCGAGCTCGTCGTCGTCAACCTCTATCCGTTCGCCGCCGCCGCCGAACGCCCGGGGATCAGCCTGAGCGACCTCGTCGAGGAGATCGATATCGGCGGCCCGTCGTTGGTCCGGGCAGCGGCCAAGAACCACGCCAACCTGGCCGTCGTCACGTCATCGGCGCGGTACGAGGTGGTGCTCGCGGCGATCGTCGAGGCGGGGAGCGTGGGCGATGGCCTGCGGTCCGCCCTTGCCGTGGAGGCCTTTCGCCATACCGCAGCATACGACGCGCGAATCGCCGAGGTCCTGCCGGCCAGGATGGCCGCAGCGGGGGTCAGGCTCCCCGACGAACCCGGTCTGCCCGGCGGCGACGATCCGTACCCGGCCAGTCTGACCGTGGTGCTCGAGAAGGTCGAGTCGCTCCGCTACGGGGAGAACCCGCACCAGCCCGCAGCGCGCTATCGGCGCCCGGGGGGCAGCGCGGCCGACGGTCCGTTCGCGACCGGCGAGCGGCCGTTGCAGGGCAAGGCGCTCTCCTACAACAACGTGCTGGACGCGTCGGCGGCGGACGCCATCGGGCGCGCGCTTCGCGGGCCGGCCGCGGTCATCGTCAAGCACACCAACCCGTGCGGAGCCGCCGAACGGGCAACGCTCCTCGAGGCCTGGGAGGCGGCACTCGCCGGGGATCCGGTGTCGGCCTTCGGCGGCGTCGTCGCCCTCACCCGGCCGGTGGATTCCGCGGTCGCGGCTGCGCTCGTCTCGATCTTCCTCGAGGTCGTCGTGGCGCCGGCCTTCGACGACGCCGCGCTCACGATCCTCGCCACCAAGCCGAACCTCCGCCTGGTCCTCGACCCGGAGCTGGCAGCCGACGAGCCCGGACCATCGCCCGATCCGACGGGATCGATCCGCTCCGCCGGTGGCGCGATCCTCGTGACCGCGCCGGATACGGCGCCGGACGATCCGGCCGAGTGGACCGTGGCGACCCTCCGCGCCCCGAGCGCCGCGGAACGGACGGACCTCGACCTGGCCTGGCGGCTCGCGCGGGGCGTGAGCTCCAACGCGATCGTCCTCGTGAAGGACGGCCGGCTGATCGGGATGGGCTCCGGCCAGACATCGCGGGTGGACGCCGCCCGGGGAGCGGTCGAGAAGGCGCAGGCCCATGCGGGCGATGAGGCGCTGCGCGGCGCGTCGTGCGCCTCGGACGCGTTCTATCCATTCGCCGATGCCGTGGAGGTCTGCCTGGCTGCCGGCGTCACGGCCTTCGTCCAGCCGGGCGGCTCCGTCCGCGACCGAGAGACGATCGCAGCGGCCGATGCGGCAGCGGCGGCCATGCTCATCACCGGGGTCCGCCACTTCCGGCACTGAGCGTGGCGAGCGGCGTAGGCGCCATCGCCGCTGCTACCATCGGCCTCCCATGACCGACCGGCCGCGCTATTACCTGACCACCGCGATCGCCTATGCGAACAACAAGCCGGGCCTGCACACCCTCTACGAGGTGATCGGCGCGGACGTCATCGCCCGCTGGCATCGCATGCGCGGCGACGAGACGCGCTTCCTGACCGGGACCGACGAACACTCGATCAACATCGCTCAGAGCGCCATCGACGAGGGGCGCCCGGCGATGGCCTTCGTCGACGAGAAGGTGGGCTACTTCAAGGCGGCCGAGGACGCGCTGGCGATCAGCCCCGACCGGTTCATCCGGACGACCGATCCCGACCACGTGCGGTCGGCCCAGGAGATGGTCCGTCGCGCGCATGCCAACGGCGACATCTATCTCGGCACCTACGAGGGCTGGTACTGCCCGAACGAGGGCTTCCGGAACGCCAGTGACGTGATCGAGACCCCGCGCGGGACGATCTGCCCGAACCATCCCGATGTCCCGCTCCAGTGGCTGACCGAGCGCAACTGGTTCTTCCGACTGTCGGCCTACCAGGAGCGCCTGGAGCGGCATTACGCGGAGCATCCCGACTTCGTGCAGCCGGACTACCGCCGCAACGAGATGCTCGGCTTCATCCGGAGCGGACTGGAGGACTTCTCGATCAGCCGCGAACGGACGCCCGGGGACTGGGGCATCCCGTTCCCGATCGGCGAGAACGGCGAGACGGCCCTGCGCGAGGACGGCAGCTGGGATCCCGAGGCCGGCAAGATCTATGTCTGGTTCGACGCCCTCATCAACTACATCACGGGTGCCGGCTTCCCGGACGATCCGGCCGCGTTCGCGCGCTGGTGGCCGGCCGACCTGCACGTCATCGGCAAGGACATCGCCCGCTTCCACACGATCTTCTGGCCGGCCATGCTGTGGAGCGCCGGGCTCGAGGCGCCGCGCAGGGTCTGGGTCCACGGCTGGCTCCTGGCGGCCGGCGGCGAACGGATGAGCAAGAGCCGCGGCAACTTCTACGACCCGAATGATTTCGTCGCGGCGTTCGGCCCGGATGGCGCCCGCTACGTCGCCCTGCGCGAGGTGCCCTTCGATCGGGATGCGGAGGTCAGCTGGGACTCGTTCATCCGCCGCTACAACGCCGATCTCGCCAACGACTTCGGCAATCTCCTGAACCGAACCGTGTCGATGACGAATCGCTACCTGGACGGCGAGCGGCCCGCGCCCGGGGAACCGCAGGGCCTGGCGGGGTTCGCCGCTGAGGCGATCCGCGGCTACGTGCAGCGGCTCGAGGCCTGCCTGCTGCACGACGCTCTGGCGTCGCTGTGGACACTGGTGGAGCAAGCCAACCGCCTCGTGGATGCGGAGAAGCCCTGGGAGCTGGCCAAGGCCGCCAAGGCCGGGGATGCGGCCGCGACACAACGACTCCGCGACGTCCTGGGCGACCTGCTCGAGGCCTGCCGGCTGATCGGCGTGGCCACAGCGCCATTCATGCCCCGCGCGGCGCCGCGTGTGCTCACCCAGCTCGGCTACGCGTACCCCTATGGGGGCGATGGCAACGGCGGGCCGCCCATCCTCGACGAGCTCGGGTGGGGCGCTCACGCCGCCGAGGCCGGCCGGGTCACAGCTCCCGAACCGCTGTTTCCCAGGCTCGACGCGGATCCCGACGCTGTGGAAGGTGCCGTGCCCGTCCGGCGCTAGTCGCGCCGGTTCCGACAGGCCGTACCATCCCGCCGTGCGCCTGATCGATAGCCATTGCCACCTCAATGCCGACCGGTTCGACGGCGACGTCGACCTCGTGGTCGGTGGCGCCCGGCTGGCCGGCCTCGAACGGGTGCTCGTCCCCGGCTGGAATCTCGCCTCGAGCGCGCGCGCCCTGGACCTCGTCGATCGCTACCCGTGGCTGGATGCCGCCGTCGGCGTCCATCCGCACGACGCCGCCAAGATCGACGAAGGGGATTGGACCTCGATCGCCGAGATGGCGAACGATTCCCGGGTCGTGGCGGTCGGCGAAACCGGGGTGGACTACGACCGGGTCTTCAGCCCGATCCCGGACCAGTTGACGAACCTGCGACGCAACCTCGCGCTCGCGCTCGAGACCGGCAAGCCCGCCATCCTTCATTGCCGATCGGCCGACGGACGACGCGACGCCCAGGACGCGCTGGTTGCCGAGCTCAGGGCGGCCGGCCTCGGCGGGGCATCGTGGGCCGCCGCGTTCGGGGATCGGCCGGCGGCGATCATCCACTCCTACTCCGGGCCGTCCGACTACGCGCAAACGGTGGTCGACCTCGGTCTCGCCGTCAGCTTCTCAGGCCTCGTCTTCCGGCCCGGCGAGGAAGCCGCGTCCGGCGCCGCGGCGCTCGTGGCCGACGACCGCGTGCTGATCGAGACCGATTCGCCGTTCCTTCCGCCACCGGGGGCCCCGCGCAAGCGGAACGAGCCCGAATGGGTACGCGTCACCGCTGCCTGGCTCGCCGAGCAGCGCTCCACGGCCCCGGAGTCGTTCGGAGCGGTCCTCGTCGTGTCATACGACCGAACATTCCCGAGCCAACGGAGGCCCCGATGATCCGATCGCGGCGTGTCGCACGTCTGGCGGTGGCACCCCTTGTGCTGCTGGTCCTCGGCTGTGCTCCGTCGCCTCCCGCCCCGAGGGCGAGTCCAGCCCCCAGCCTGGCCGCGAGCCCGAGCTCGGCGGTCGTCGAGACTCCCGCCGCGCAGGCGACCCCGTCCGCCTCGACCGGCGCGGCCAGCCCGCCGGCGCCATCCGCTCGGCCGTCGTCGCTGGGATGTGTCCCACCGGACCAGAGCGGCCTGCTGCCGTCGGACCGCCTCGTGGGTCTCGCCGTCTCGTCCACCCCGACCGACGACCTCGTGACCTTCATCTTTGCCACGCAGGGAACGCCCGGTCCGGCCGGCTCGCCACGGGGCACCCTGAGCGTCGCGCAGCCGCCATTCAGCCACGCCGGAAGCGGCCAGCCGATCGACCTCCTAGGCGAGCACGCGGTGCAGGTCCGGTTCACCGGCATGACCCTCTCCAGCGACACCGGCGAGGCGACCTACACGGGACCGACCGAGGTGAAACCGAACCTTCCTGCGCTCGGCGAGGCGATCCAGTACGACGCTTCCGAGGGTGTCATCGGCTGGTACATCGGCTGGAACGGGCCCGGGTGCATCACGCTCACCCGGACCGGCAACAACGTGACGGTCAGGGTCGCGCATCCGGAAGCGCCGGCGGGTTGACAGCCGCGACCCACGTTCGGTAGTCTGCCACTTAGCACTCTCACCGTGAGAGTGCTAAGCATCGCGAAGCGTCGAATCCGACGGGCGCCGGGATGAACCGGCTGGAGGTTCGGACGGCCTCGCGCGATGGCACCACAGAGGTCCCAGGGAGATCTGGCCCCGACCCATCCGGCCGGCGATCTCCCGGAGTCCACGCCCCGCGGCCGGCCCTGGCCGTCACAGGAGGAATGCACGTTGGCCAAAGCCACTGCGATCTCGACCAAGCTTCGCCCACTGGGCGACCGCGTGGTCATTCAGCCGAGCGCCCGTGAGGAGACGACCAAGAGCGGCATCGTCCTTCCGGATACCGCCAAGGAGAAGCCCCAGGAGGGGACGATCCTCGCTGCCGGTCCCGGTCGCGTCCTCGATGACGGCAAGCGCGAGGCCATGGACGTCAAGACAGGGGACAAGGTCCTCTACGCCAAGTACGCCGGCACGGAGTTCAAGGTCGAGGGCGAGGATCTCCTCATCGTCAGCCAGAAGGACATCCTGGCGATCGTCGCGAACTGACGCGACACCGCCGTCGCAATCGACTCACAGGTCCCTGGAGGAGTACAAGAATTGTCTAAGCAGATCATTTTCGACGAGACGGCTCGTCGCTCGCTGAAGCGCGGCATCGATCGCCTCGCCGATGCGGTCAAGGTCACGATCGGCCCCAAGGGCCGCAACGTCGTGCTCGACAAGAAGTTCGGTTCGCCGACGATCACCAACGACGGCGTGACGATCGCCCGAGACATCGAGCTCGACGATCCGTTCGAGAACATGGGCGCCCAGCTGCTCAAGGAAGTGGCGACCAAGACGGACGACGTTGCCGGTGACGGCACGACGACCGCGGTCGTCCTCGGCCAGGCACTGGTGTCCGAGGGCCTTCGCGTCGTGACGGCCGGGGCCAACCCGATGGTCGTCAAGCGCGGCATCGAGCTCGCGGTGGAGGCCGTTGTGGCCGAGATCGCCAGGCAGTCCCGCCCGGTCGAGACTCGCGAGCAGATTGCGGCCGTCGCCGCCATCAGCGCCGCGGATCCCGAGGTCGGCGAGATCATCGCCGAGGTGATGGACAAGGTCGGCAAGGACGGCGTCATCACCGTCGAGGAGGGCCAGAGCCTTGGCCTCGAGAAGGAATACACCGAGGGCATGCAGTTCGACCGGGGCTACATCTCGGCGTACTTCGTGACCAACCCCGATCGGATGGAAGCGGTCATCGAGAATCCGCTCATCCTGATCACGGACAAGAAGATCTCCAGCGTGCAGGACCTCCTGCCGTCGCTCGAGAAGGCGGTCCAGCAGGGCAAGCCCATGCTGATCATCGCCGAG
>JAXDKX010000369.1:0-11991 GCA_034666905.1 Chloroflexota bacterium
AACGTCCATCGCGAGCGCCATCGCCATTGGGGTGACCGCCCTGAGCGAGCGCCTGATCGGCCAGGCTCCATCCACGCTTGCGCTGGTCGCCGAAAGCCTCGTCGTGACCGTCGTCTTCGGCCTGGCCTACGCGGCGGTTTCCCTCGTGTTGCGGATCCCCGAACTGGCGTCTATCGTCGAGGTCATGGTCGACGTCTTCCGCCGCCCGCTCCGGTCGTGACGCTCGCCGATCCGGAGGCGTGGGACGCATTCGTCGAGGCCAGTGACCCGGGCTCCTACCTGCAGCTCAGCGAATGGGGCGAGGTGAAAGCCGTCAACGGCTGGTCTGCCCACCGCCTGGTGCTCCCGGAGGGTCCGGGGCCGGTCGGGGCGCAGATCCTGGTCCGCCGGCCGCGCCCCATGCCATGGGCCTTCGCGTACGCTCCGCGAGGTCCGATCGCCCGGTTCTGGACGGCGGACGGCGTGGCTGCCTTCACCGCCTATCTGCGGCAGGAGTTGCCGGGCATAGCCGGGCGCGTCTCGCACCTGCGGATCGACCCCGAGATCGAATCCGACGGCGTCCATGATCCCGACGGATCCCTCCGTCGCGCCCTGCGGTCGGCTGGCTGGCGGCAGGCGCCGCCGATCCAGCCCGCAGCCACCCGGGTCATCGACCTGCGAGCGGACGAGGAGGCCCTGTGGGGCGACCTTCGCAAGAAGTGGCGGCAGTACGTCAACAAGGCCCGAGGGGCCGGGATCGAGGTCGTCGAGGGCGATGCTGCGCGCCTGCCCGAGTTCTACCGGATCTACCAGGAGACTGCCCGGCGCGCCGGTTTCCTGGTCCGCGCGGAGAGCGCCTACCGTGACATCTGGAATGTCTTCGCGCCGGCCGGGCGGGCACGCCTCCTCTTCGCACAGACCGCGGCCGGCGAGCCCGTCGCGACCCTGTTCCTGGTCCGGAGCGGTCCGCGCGTGGTCGAGCCGTACGGCGGGATGACCGGAGCGGGCGGGGAGTCCAGGGCGAACTACCTCCTGAAGTGGGAGGCGATCCGGATCTCACGAGCAAACGGCGCCACGAGCTACGACCTGTGGGGCCTGGCGACCGGGGGGATCGCTCATTTCAAGACCGGGTTCGGTGGTCGCGAGGTCCGCTACATCGGGGCATGGGACCTCGTGCTGAACCCGCTCGGACGCGCCGCGTATGGCGCGGCCCTGCGCGGGAGTGCCTGGTGGCTGCGTCGTCGGCACGGCCTCGCCCCTGGCAATGCCGCCGCGTACGGCCCACCCGATTGAACGTCCGGGACGCCCGCCCGGATGAGTTGGCCGACTGGGATGCCGGGGCGGTCGAGGCGGCCGGTGGTCACGTCTACCAGTCCCGGGCGTGGGCCGACCACCGGCGGGCGTCCGGCTGGTTGCCCCGCTTCCTGGTGACCGAGGACGGCGGTCGGGTGATGGCCCTGGTCCGGCCGTGGGCGATCATTGGCGGGAGCAGCGCCTATGTCCCTCGCGGACCGGTCGCCGGCGGCGCGACCACGCTCCCGACAGCCATCGCGGCGCGTCAGATCGCGGTGAGCGAGGCGTTGGCGCGTGACGGCGTCGATGTCGTGGCCGCGGATCCCGAGGTCCCGGCAGCCGACAGCAGGTATCGCGAGGCGATCCGGGGTGCCGGGTTCCACCCGATCGAGGAGCTCCAGCCCTCGCGGCACCGGATCAGCCTGCCGCTCCCGGCCGGCGCGGACGAAGACAGGATCTTCGAGGGGATCGCCAAATCAACCCGCCAGCGGATCCGCGGCGCCGAGCGCGATCGGGTGACGGTGATTCGCCATGACGAGCGGCTTGAAACGGGCACGAGCGGGGAGGGATTCAGCGCCCCGACCGAGCCGGCCTCCGAGGCGCTCGACCGCTTCTACGACCTGCTCCTGGAAACCGGGGAACGCCTGCAGTTCTCGTTCGGTCCGCGGTCGAGCTTCGTCGCCTGGTGGCTCGCGGCCCTGGCGGCCGGCCACCTCATCTACCTAGAAGCTCGAGCCGGAGACGCGCGCACCGGCGAGCCGCTGGCCGGACTCGTCATCTACCGCCACGGCGGGCGACTGTCGACCGTGCATTCGGGCGATCATGCGGCGTCCCGCACAGAGCACCCAGGGGCCCTCCACCTGCTCCGCTGGCGCGCGATTCAGCTGGCGGTCCGCGAGTCATGCAGCGAGATGGACCTCGGTGGCGTGGACGTTGCGGGCGCCCATGACGAGCCGCGCGACGGCGACCCGCTCTACGGCCTCTACCAGCACAAGCGGGCGTTTGGTGGCCGGTGGCTCGAGCTTGCCGGGGCGCACGAGCGGGTGTTCGATCGCCGTGGCTACACCCTTGGGCGGGTTGCCGGTCGCGTCGCAAGCCTCCTGCGCCGATGACCGAGCCAACGGTTGCCGACCTCCTTCGTGCGGCCGAGCCAGCCACGCCGAAGCCGCTTGGAAGCCTGATCGAGCGGCTCACCGCCGCCGGTACCCTGCGCGGTGCACGGCTCGACGGTCGGGCGATCGGGCCAGCTGCCCTCGCAGGCGTCGCGATCCAGGGCGTCACCCAGGATTCACGATCAGTTGGGCAGGGGAGCCTCTTCGTGGCCATCGAGGGCATGCACGCGGACGGCCATGACTTCGTGGTAGCCGCCGCCCGGCAGGGCGCGGCCGCCGCCATCGTCGAGCGCCCCGTCCCGGAGGCGGCCATCCCCCAGGTGGTCGTCGCGACCAGCCCGGCCGCGCTGGCTGGCGCCGCGGCCTGGTGGTACGGCGATCCGAGCCATGAGCTGGGGGTCGTCGGGATCACGGGCACCGACGGCAAGACCACGACCTCGTTCCTGGCCGTGGCGGCCCTCGAAGCGGCCGGATTCAGGACCGGGATGATCAGCACGGCCATGACCCGGGTCGGCGGCATGTCCGAGCCGAACGAGGCGCACGCGACGACCCCCGAAGCCCCTGCGCTCCAGGCGGCGCTCCGGGCGATGTCGATCGCCGGTGACCGGGTGGCCGTGGTCGAGACCACGTCGCACGCGCTGGCGCTCCATCGGGTCGACGCCATCGAGTACGACGTCGCCATCCTCACCAACCTGACCCACGAACACCTCGAGCTGCACGGCAGCTGGGAGGCGTACCGCGACGCCAAGCTCTCGCTCTTCGAGCGGCTGGCCGGCGGCGGCGCCGACCGGGGCCCCGGCACGCCGTGGCCGCGGACCGGGGTGGTCAACCTCGACGATCCGTCGGCGGGCTCGTTCATCGGGGTGACCCAGGAGGCGGGTGCCCGCGTGCTGACCTACGGCACCGACCCCGCCGCCGATATCCGTGCCACGCGGATCGAGGAAGACGCGCAGCGACTGCGAGTCGCCTACCAGGCGCCGTCCGGCGCCAGCGTCCTGGAATTGCGATTGGCGGGCCGGTTCAACGCCCACAACGCCCTCGCCGTCGTGGCGCTCGGCGAGGCGGCCGGCCTCGATCCGGCCTCGGTCCGCGAGGGTCTCGCGTCGGTTGAGCTCGTCCCAGGTCGAATGGAACGAATCGACCTCGGCCAGCCGTTCGGCGTGATCGTCGATTACGCCCACAGTCCGGCCTCGCTGACGACGGTGCTCGAGCTGCTTGCCCCCCTGGCCGCATCGCGAGGCGGCGGCCTCATCTCGGTCTTCGGGTCGGGCGGGGAGCGCGACACGGCCAAGCGACCGCTCATGGGCCGGATCGCCGGCGAACGCTCGCGCCTCGTGATCGTCACCGATGAGGACCCACGCGGCGAGGATCGCAACGCGATCCTCGAGTCGATCGCCCGTGGCGCCGAGTCCTCCGGGCGGCGCCGGGGCCACGACCTCCTGCTGATCGCCGATCGCCGGGCCGCCATCGGGGCCGCAGTCGAACGCGCTCGGCCGGGCGATATCGTGCTGCTCGCCGGCAAGGGCCACGAGCGTTCGATCATCGGTCCGGACGGCCCGATCGCCTGGGATGAGCGATCCGAGGCAGAGGAGGCGCTGCGTCGCGCAGGCTTCGGCTGAAGGGCCGCTGCTATCCTGAATTGATCATGGCGACCACACAGCCCCGCGCGAAGGCGCCGGCCGACGACCGTGCCCCCAAGCGCGGACCGCGCCGGCCGCCCGCCGCCGCGCCGGTCACGGTCGACGGTCCGGACCTCGAGGCCCTTCGGGCGACCCTCGACGCGACGATCCTGGCCGAGCATCCCGGGGCGAAGCTCGAGGGCGTCGGGCGGGCCTTCGACCTGGCCGTCGCGGCCCACGAGGGACAACGGCGCGCGACCGGCGAGCCGTACGTCACGCATCCGATCGCCTCGGCCCAGATCCTGGCCGAGCTCGGGCTCGACCCGGTGGCGATCCAGGCGGCCCTCCTCCACGACGTCCCCGAGGACACCGAGTACAGCCTGACCGACGTCGAGGAGCGCTTCGGAGCCGAGGTCGCCCAGCTGGTGGACGGCGTCACCAAGCTGTCCAAGTTCAGCACCCACAGCCACGAGCAGCAGCAGGCCGAGAACATCCGCAAGATGCTGCTGGCGATGGCCCAGGACATCCGGGTCGTCCTGATCAAGCTGGCCGACCGGCTGCACAACATGCGCACGCTCTACGGCCTGCCGTCCGAGAAGCAGCTCCGCATCGCGCGCCAGACGATGGAGATCTACGCCCCGCTGGCCGAGCGGCTCGGGATCTGGCAGATGAAATGGGAGCTCGAGGACCTCGCCTTCAAGGCGCTCGAGCCCGAACGGTTCCGCGAGCTCGCCAAGCTGCTCGACACGCGGCGCGCCGGGCGCGAGAGCTACATCGACCGCGCGATCGCCGAGCTGCGCCCTCGCCTCGAGGCGGCCGGCGTCGAGGTGGACCTCCAGGGACGCCCCAAGCACATCTACAGCATCTGGAAAAAGATGGAGCGCAAGAGCGCCGAGTTCGGCGAGATCTACGACGTCTACGCCATCCGGATCCTGGTCAACGACGTTCGCGACTGCTACGCGGCACTCGGCATCGTCCACTCGCTGTGGCGGCCGATCCCCGGCCAGTTCGACGACTACATCGCGGTCCCCAAGAACAACCTCTACCAGTCGCTCCACACGGCGGTGATCGCCCTCGACGGCAAGCCGCTCGAGATCCAGATTCGGACCCACCAGATGCACCAGGTCAGCGAGGTGGGGATCGCCGCGCATTGGCGGTACAAGGAGGGGACCAAGTCCGATCGCGAATACGACGCCAAGCTCGCCTGGCTCCGCCAGCTGCTCGACTGGCAGCGCGACGTCTCCGACGCGACCGAGTTCGTCGAGGGGATCAAGCTCGACATCTTCCAGGACCAGGTCTTCGTGTTCACCCCGAAGGGCGACATCAAGGACCTGCCGGCCGGCGCCACACCGCTCGATTTCGCCTACCGGATCCACACGGACGGCGGCCACCGCACGATCGGCGCCAAGGTCAACAACCGGCTGGTCCCGCTCGACTACCGGCTGAAGAACGGCGACATCGTCGAGGTCGTCACGACGAAGGGCGAGCACGGGCCCTCGCGCGACTGGATGAATGTCGTCCGGACCAGCCACGCCCGCGAGAAGATCCGCCAATGGTTCAAGCGCAAGGACCGTGACGAGAACATCGTCCACGGCCGCGAGTCGCTGGATCGAGAGCTGCGCCGCCTGGCCAGGACCTCCATCTCGGCCATCGGACCCGATCGGATCGGCGACGTGGCCCGGCACTACAACTACGAGACGCTCGACGACTTCTACGCAGCGATCGGCTATGGCGCGGTTGGCGCGCAATCGGTCGTCATGCGCCTCGGCGTGGTCGACGATACGCAGGGAGCGTTGCCGACGGTCGCGCCGGCCCAGCACGTCCCGCGCACCGGTGGCGTGCGGGTCAAGGGCGTCGGCGACCTGCTGGTCCGCTTCGCCAAGTGTTGCCACCCGATCCCCGGCGATCCGATCGTCGGCTTCATCACCCGTGGCAAGGGCGTGACCGTCCATCTCCAGAGCTGTCCGACGGTCGTCAATGAGCGCGAGGTCAGCCGGCTCATCGAGGTCGAGTGGGAGGCGGCCCCGACCCAGACCTACCCGATCGCGATTCGCGTCGAGGCGTACGATCGGACTGGCCTGCTCAGCGACATCTCGCAGGTCGTCGCCGAACACAAGGTCAACATCCTCGCGGCCCAGGTTGCCGTCACCTCGGACCACACCGCCGTCGTGACGGCGACGCTCCAGGTCGCCTCGGTCTCGCAGCTGGCCAAGGTCATGAGCCGGATCGAGACGCTCAAGGACGTCATCAGCGTGCAGCGGGACCTCGGCTGAGTTCCTGCTGAGGATGCCCACCTACCGAGCTCCCCGCGGTACCCGCGACCTGCTGCCAACGGAGACGGCCAGGTGGACCCGGCTCGAGCGGTTGGCCGCGGATCTGGCCGCGCGCTACGGCTATCGCCGGATCGAGACGCCAATGTTCGAGCAGACGGAGGTCTTCGAGCGCGGCGTCGGCGAGGTCACGGACATCGTCGAGAAGGAACTGTTCAGGATCGCGCCGCGGACCGAGGAATCCGAGTCCTGGGCGCTGCGACCGGAGCCGACCGCCGGGATCGTGCGCGCGTACGTCCAGCACGGGATGCAGACCTGGCCGCAGCCGGTGAAGCTGGCCGAGACCGGGCCGATGTTTCGTTACGACCGGCCGCAGGCCGGTCGCTATCGCCAGTTCTGGCAATTCGACGTCGAGGCCATCGGCGATCCGGGACCGGCAGTCGACGCCGAGGTCATCGAGCTCGGATCGCGGTTCTACCGGGAGGCGGGGCTGGCCGGCGTGGAGGTCCTGCTCAATTCGATCGGCGATGCTGCGTGCCGGCCCGCCTACGTCGCCGAGCTGAAGGCCTATTACGAACCCCACCGAGCGGCGCTGCCGCCGGTGGAACGAGGGCGGCTGGACCGGAATGTGCTGCGCCTCCTCGACTCGAAGGACCCGCAGATGGTGACCCTGAACGCCGGGGCGCCGCGGATCACGGATCGGCTCTGCGCCGATTGCGCCGAGCATTTCGCGGCGGTCCGGGCCCACCTCGACGCCCTCGGCGTGCCGTACCGGCTCGAGCCAGGCCTGGTTCGAGTGCTCGACTACTACACGAGGACGGCCTTCGAGTTCTATGTCGTGGGCCGCGAGGGCCAGCAGCAGGCCCTGGCCGGCGGAGGCCGGTACGACGGACTGGTCGAGTTGCTTGGCGGGCGCCCGACCCCGGGGATCGGCTTCGGTATCGGGTTGGACCGGCTGCTGCTGGCGCTGGCCGAGACCGGTGTGGCCGTCCCGGCAGAGACAGCCCCCGACGCCGTGGTCGTGGGGGCCGATCCGGACGACACGATCACGCGTCTCCGAATCGCGACGGAGCTGCGCGGCGCCGGCTTGACCGCACGCTCCGAGCTCGCGCGTCGCAAGCTCGGCAAGCAGCTGGAGGCCGCGGCCCGCGACGGCGCCCATTTCGCGGTGATCGTCGGCGATGAGCTGGGCGCCGGCGATGTCGGGCTGCGCGACCTCCCGGCCGGGACCCAGAAGCTGGTTCCACTGGTCGACCTGGCCCGCGAGATCGAACGGGCGCGCCAGGCGCACCGGCACGGCCCTGTCGGTTCCGACGGGTCGTGACCGTCGATCGCTGGACGGGCGGCGAGGACTACGAGGGATTCATCGGGCGCTGGAGTCGCCCGATCGCGGACCAGTTTCTCGAATGGCTGGCGATCCCGGCTGGGCGTCGCTGGGTCGACGTCGGATGCGGCACCGGGGCGCTGAGCGGGTCGGTCCTCGGGCAATCCGATCCGGACGCCGTGATCGGCGTTGATCCGTCTCCGTCATTCGTCGCGCATGCCCTGTCGAAGCTCCTCGATCCTCGCGTTCGATTCGTGGTCGGCATCGCATCGGAGCTCCCGATCGACGATGGGTGGGCCGATACGGTCGTCTCCGGGCTCGTCCTCAACTTCATTCCCGACCTCGGCTCCGCCCTCGCCGAGATGGTCCGTGTCTCAACGCCGGGGGCCACGATCGCCGCGTATGTCTGGGACTACGGCGGCGGCGAGATGCAGCTTCTTCGCCGCTTCTGGGACGCGGCCGCCGATGTCGATCCGCGCGCCGCCGGCCTTGACGAACGGGTGCGGTTCCCGCTCTGCGCGCCGGAGCCATTGCGCGATGCGTTCCTGGGAGCCGGTCTCGAAGCGGTGACCCTTCTTCCGATCGATATCCCGACCAGGTTCCGCGATTTCGATGACTACTGGACGCCGTTTCTCAGCGGCATCGGTCCCGCCCCAGGCTACGTCGCCACAATGAACGAGGCGCTACGCGCCAGGCTGCGCGACCGCCTGCGGGCGACGCTACCGATCGAGGCTGATGGTTCGATCGATCTGATCGCACGAGCCTGGGCGGTTCGCGGCACGACGCCGCGAACGAAGGCGGAGGTGGGTCTCCAGGCTATGACGATCGGGCGCCCATCTCATCGATCGACGTTGCCAGCTCGTCGAGGGTCTCCACGACGGCCGCGGCTCCCGCTCCCGAGAGCGCCGTCTTGTCTACGGCCGAGCCGGCCGTGACCCCGATCGCGATCATGCCGGCCGCGACCGCGGAGACCATGTCCCAGGTCGAGTCGCCGACATACCAGCAGGCAGCCGGTTCGACTCCCAGTTCTCGCGCGCCGAGCAGCAGGAGGTCCGGCTCGGGCTTCGCGTGCTTGACGTGGCTCGCGTCGACGATGACCGGCTCCGCTGCCAGACCCAGCGAAGCTACCGAGCTTCGCACCTGGTCCTGTCGGCTCGATGTCGCGATCGCCCAGGCGATGCCGCGGCGCTCGAGTGCGTCGATCAGCCGGCGAACGCCCGGAAGCGGGCGCGGGGACTGGTTCAACCGCTCGTAGATCTCGCCGGATCGGCGGTCGATGAGCTCCGCCCGATCGTCGTCCATCGAATCGGCGGCAAGGGCGCCGATCTCCCTGGCAAGGCGCTTGCCGTCGAGCCCGATCAGGGGACCCAGTCGCTTCGGGCCGGTCGGCAGGCCGGCCTCTTCCAGCGCCTGCTCCCATGCCTGGATCCGCACCTCGACCGTGTCGACGAGCGTCCCATCGAGGTCGAACAGGACGGCCTTCGGGACCGGGACCCGATCGATCGGGCCTACCACCCCGCCACGCGGGCGTTGGAGATTCCGCCCACCAGTCCCGCTCCCACGGCGACGACCGTCACGATCGCGGAGAGGGCGATGCTGGTCCGGCGCGACGGGTCCGCCCGACCAAGCAGCACGACCACGGCACCGACGAGAACGATCAGGGCGAGCTTGGTCATGGCCACGAGCGGCAATCCGAGGACGAGGAAGCCCTGGGCGACGATGGGATTGGCTTCGGCCACGATCCCGTGCCGACCGATCATGACCGTGAACGTCCCGAAATCGAAGAACTGGGCCGCGAAAAGGGTCGCCAGCCGCAGCTGGAGAATGGAATTCGGGCGGACGGGGCGGCGACGTTTCCGGCCCCCCCTCCTGCGACCAAGGTCCGGTGCCGTCGTCATGGGATGCCATCATGCGCCCCGATCGCGCGTCGGGCGTCAATGCCGGTGCGCAGCACGTTGCGGGCTCGTTTCACGCTTGGGGTGATCGCGCCCTCCGGTCCGAATGGGCGGTCTACGTCCCGTCGAATTTCACCGTCGCCAGGATCTTGTCGGCGGCCTTGGTCAGGGTCTCGAACGTCGTCCCGTCGAGCGAATCGACGAAGACCGCGACCACCCCATCCGGCGCGCTGAGCAGGTAGAGGCGCTGCCGCTCGGGACCTGCGAATCCCCAGGTCCATTCCCACGTGCTGGAGCGGCCCAGGAATACGAGCGCGCAGGCCTGGACGGGACAATCGCTCTGGTGGCTCTGGACGCCGGGTGCGAGGGTGATGTCCCTGCGGACTCCCGAGAGGCCGCCGACAGAGACTGGTGTTGGCGGGCTCACCGCCAGTGCCTCGTTGGCGGCGAGCCAGGCGTCGATTGCGTTGACGTTGATGCTCACGCCGGCGACAAGCGTGCCGTCGGGCTTGGTCGCTCGGGGTTGTCGAAAGAAGGCGATGACGTCGCCCGGGCTGTCGATCGATTGCAGCAGGAGGTCGCCGCCCGTGTCGGCCAGGTTCTCCCAGCTCCCAGCCGAGATCGTGAATTCGAACCCGGGCCTGAAGGCCTTCGTGTGGTAGGTCCCGGGGCCCAACAGCCCGAGGCACGTGTGGCCGGACTCACAGGCCCCATCGGTCGGCAGGTCGGTCGGGCGCGGAATGGCAAGCGGCAGGGGCGGCGCGGTCGGTCGCGGCGTGATCGCAGCGAGACTCGATGCGGCAGGGGCTGGCGATGACGTCTCCACGGACGCCGGAGAGGCGCTGGAAGATGCGCCGGTCGAGCCTTGGCAGGCTGCGAGCAGCATCGCCAGAAAGACCGTGGCGGCGACCCGGGCGATCCGATCCCGCCGAATCCGACGCTGCATCGGCGTGATGGCCCGGATTCAACCGCTGGTCGGCGGTCGAATCCGGGCCGATCGATTTCTAGCCCAGTCGGGTTCGCCGACGGATCGCGACGTAGGCGCCGCACAGTCCGGCCAGCCCGGCCAGCAGGACGAAGGCCAGCGTGATGTCCCCTGAGCCCGACGACGAACCAAGCGGCTGGGTCGAGGTTGGCGGAGGCGTGGCGCTCACCGGGGCGGCTGCCACGGTGATGGAGCCGACCATCCCGACGACGTCATGAAGCACGCAGATGTACGGGAACGTGCCGGCCTTGGTGAACTTCAGCGAGTAGGAATGCGGCGGCGGCAGCGGCGCGCCGAGGAAGAGGCCGGAGCTCACCCACGCGGTCCCGCCGTTGTGGGTTGCGCCGCCGGCGGGGGCGGCCACGGTCGGACCCTGCGGCTCCGTGCCGAATGAGACCGAATGCGGTTCCCCGTTGCTGTCCAGGTTCGACCATTCGACCGTGTCACCAACCTGGATGTCGAGCGTTGACGAGATGTAGCGAAGGATCGAAACTCGATCAGCGCCCACGCCGGCTGCCAGGTGGTAGGTCGTCGAGCCATCGGCATTGTCCGTGGTCGACGGAGTGAAGCTCGCCTCGAGGGCGTGGCCCTTGGCGATGTCGACCGCCTCGGCGGCCTGGGCGGCGGCCGTGATCGCGGCCTGGTCCAGGGGATAGGCCGTGCCCGCCGCGTTGACCGTGACCGTGCCGTCCATGCCCGGGTGGATGAGGCAGTGGAAGGGGAACGCGCCGGCGGTGGGGAAGGTCAGCGAGTAGGTGTCGTGGCCCGGGGCGGGCACCACGATCCCGGAGCTGACGAACGTTGTGCCGTCGACGGTCGTTCCGCCGGCCGGAGCCCCAACCGTCGGATCCTCTGGCGAAGGCGCGGTCTGGCCCGGCTTGAGGAACGAGATCGTGTGCGCGTTCCCGGCGACCTTCCAGGTGATCGAGTCACCCGCGTCGACGGTGATTGCGTCCGGATAGAACTTCAGAGCGGCCACTCCGGTGGCGTCGCCCGTGCCGGCATCGACGTTCCACGACTGTGGACCCGCCGCCGCGACCGGCGCTGCCGATCCCAGCAGACCGAGCGTCAAGCTCGCCGCGGCAATCGCAGCGAATCGGGCGCGACCTCGTACATGCCTCATGACCTTCCTCCTCTGGACCGCCTGTCGCGCTCAAGGGCAGCGCCGTAGACCAAGCTCCAATCGGAGACGGTGGCATAGCTGAGGCGGCCTGTCCAGATTCTTTTTCGGGAGACCGCGAGCCAAGCGGATGACCGCCGGGCACGGGCGAGCCCACCGAGGATGCGGATACCATACGGCGGCCATGACCGAACCGACCCCCAGCCTCGCCACGCCCTACCGGACCCATACCTGTGGCCAGCTCCGGGCCGCCGATGCGGGCATCGACGCGCGGCTCGCCGGCTGGGTCCATCGCCGCCGTGACCATGGGCAGCTCATCTTCCTGGACGTTCGGGATCGGCATGGGATCACCCAGGTCGTCATCGACAAGGCCGATGCACCCGAAGCGCACGCG
>JAXDKX010000370.1:0-2776 GCA_034666905.1 Chloroflexota bacterium
GCGGGTCGCGGTGCCGATCCACTGGGGGACGCTCTACCCGCGGCGGCTCCATCGCATCTGGCGCGCACCGCTGGTGGAACCGGGTGACCGGTTCGCGGAGCACGTCGCCGAGCTCGCGCCGGCGGTCGACGTCCGGGTCCTGCGAGCCGGCGAGACTACGTCGATTGCAGCGGCGTCAGGCGAACCACCGGGATGATCCGGCCGGCCTTCGTCGGATAGTCGGCGAAGTTCGGCAGCCTGGCGACGTGGGCCGTCCAGAGCCGGTCATGTTCGGCATCGTCGTCGACGACCCGTGCGGTCGCGGGAAAGGTCGTGTTGCCGGCCTCGACCGTCACGGTCGGGTTCGCCCGGAGGTTGCTCAGCCAGACCGGATCCTTCGGTGAGCCACCCTTGCTGGCGGCGACGATGTAGTCGCCGCTGTCGCGGGTGTAGGTCAGGATCGCCCGCCTCGGCTGCCCCGACTTCGCGCCGGTCATCGTCAGCACGAGGAGCGGATCTCCGGCCAGTGGGCCTTGCGTCACGGCACCATCGTGGGCGCGCATGTCGGCGATGAGCGCGTTCTCGAAGTCAGCGGGATCCCAATCGGGCATCTTTGATCCTTCCACCAATTCCGTTGCGGGCGCAACGATCCGGCGAAAGTCTAGTCGTTCCGGGTCGATTGGGCGTTCGATACGGGCGTGGATGAGCGTCCACCCCGGATGATCAGGATCATCAGCACGACCCCCACGATCGCGATCCCGATGGCGATGATGATCCACGGCGTTTGATCGGGTGCCTCGAGGCAGTCGATGCAGGAGAAGCGCGGGTCGACGAATGCGACCAGCCCGACCAGTGCGGCCAACGCGGTCACGATGGCGACGATCACTGCGGCGATCGGGCGACGTGACCGTGGGCTCCGGACGAGGAGGACGGCGATGAGGATCAGGATCGCGAGCCCGATCCAGGCGGTGAACCTGGACGGGTCGAAGCCATCGGCGGTCGCGGGGTCAACGCCCCCGCCACCACCGCCCGGCGTGTCGGCGAGCGCAAGCAGCGGTCTCGCAAGTGCCATCGCGGATGCCACGACGAGCCCTGCCACGACGCGACGATCGGGCGCCATCAGGCGCGGCCGCGGGCGAGGTCGATCAGGCGATCGAGGACGCGCTCGCCATCGGCCCGCAGGGCATTGTGCTCGTACTCGTTCGTGATCCACGGGCGAAGCTTCGGAATCGCGGCCGCGGTTTCCTCGGCGAAGGCCCGCTCCACATACAGGTCGTCCGTGTAGATCGTCGCGGCGACGGGCACCTCGTTGTGTCGGAGCCGCTCGGGGTCGTACAGCCGCGGCCACTCATGCTCGGCGAGGATGTTGGCTGCGTCTCGATGGGCCGTCAGCCCGCCGTAGTCCTCGAACATCCAGGGGAAGACGTGCTCGGCCGTGAAGTAGCGCTCCTCGACCACCTCGGGTGGCAGCAGCCGATGGGCGGACCAGCGCGTCGCCACGCCGTCGGCGTAGGACGACTCATGGAGCGTCGCGTAGATCGGGTTGCGACCGAAGCGGACCGCGCCATCGACGTCGTGCAGGAACGCGGTCGATCCGAACGGCAGCTCGAGGACGTGGTGCAGGAGCTCCCAGCCGGCACTGTCGCCGAGCCACATGCCGAGCTGCCGGAACCGGCGCGACGTCAGGCGATCGCCCGATGGGAGCCGGACGTCCTCGGCCTCAAGCCGGCCGTGGATCTCCGCGACCCGCAGGCGGTCGTCCGGGTACCTCACGAAGTACGCCCGGTTCTTCGAGATCAGCCGGACATACGTCGCGCCGTAGATGTCGTCGACGGGCCGGCCGAGGGGTGAGAGCCCGCCGGTGAGGAAGGCTTCGCGCAAGCCCTCCGGCGCGATCGACAGATAGGTGAGCGAGCTGAAGCCGCCGAAGCTCTGGCCGAGGACGCTCCAGCGGTCCACGCCGAGCTCCTTCCGGATCAGCTCGGCGTCGCGAACGATCGAGTCCGCCCGGAAGTGGGTCAGGTACGCCGCCTGGTCGGCAGCGGTGTCGCCCGGCAAGCTCGAGCCGACGGGCGTGGAACGACCGGTCCCCCGCTGGTCGAGCAGCAACACGCGGAAGTCCTTGAGGGCGCGCTTCATCCAGCCCGAAGGCGGGCTGGTCGGTCGAGCCGCCTCGAAGCCTGGACCGCCCTGGAGGAACACGAGGTACGGCCGATCGGCGCCGTCGGGAGCGGCGACCTCGCGGGTGAAGACGCTGATCTTCGGACCCTTCGGGGCCGCGTGATCGAGCGGGACCTCGTGATCGCGTTCGGTCAAGATCGCGCCGGGGACGTGGTAGGCGGCCGTCATTCGCTCACGATAGCGGCGCTCGAGGCCCGCGAGGTCACGCTCTCGCGAAACGCGCCGAACAGGTCGATCAGCTGTGGCAGCTGGTAGTGCGCGTTCAGGCCACTCGGGTTCGGGAGGATCCAGAGCTCCGCGCCTGCCAGCGGCTTCGCAACGCGGCCAATCGCCGCAGCCGGGTCGTCGAAGGCCACGCGATAGGCCGACACTCCGAGCACGGCAACGGCCACCGGGCGGTGCCGCTCGACCGTGCGGCGGAGACGGGCCGCGCCGGCTCGGAGCTCGTCATTGGTGACCTGCGAGGCCTTCGCGGTTGTGCGGTTGACGAGGTTCGTGATCCCGATCCCGAGGGAGATGAATGTTGCGTCATCGTCAGGAGCGAGCAGGCGGGGCGTGAAGCCCGCCCCGTGCAGGGCCGGCCAAAAGCGATTCCCCGGACGGGCGAAGTGATATC
>JAXDKX010000371.1:0-4703 GCA_034666905.1 Chloroflexota bacterium
ACCGAGCACGACTTCGACCACCTGCCCGAGGCGTCCTTCCCGATCGCCTCGCTTCCGGGCTACATCGATCTGCACGAGCGGGTGGCGGGACTCGTCGCGCCCTCCAGGGTGGTCGGCGTGGCCCTCAACACCTCGCTCTACGCTGACGACGACGATGCTCGTCGGGTAATCGAATCGATCGCAGCGGAGACGGGCCTGCCGGCGGACGATCCGGTCCGCTTCGGGGCCGAGCGGCTGTGGCCTGCTGTTCGCGCGCGGGTGGACGCATTGCCATGGGTGAGCGGGTGAGGGGCGGATGACCCTGGCCGTCGATGTCGAGGTCCTGCGACTCACCCTGCGCGACCCGTTCCGCATCGCCAGGACCGACCACCACACCGGCGACGGGGTCACGACCGTCATCCTCGAGGTCCGCGACGACCGTTTCCCGGAAGTCGTCGGGGTGGGGGAGGGATACCCGGATCGGTTCTACGGCGAGACGCCGGCCACGATGTCGGCCGTGATGCCGCTGCTCGTCGAGGCGGTGGGCCAGGTCGTCCCGACGAAGGACGGGCTTGCGGCCGCCGGCTCGGCCATGGAAGGCGCCATCCGCGGCCACGGAGGGGCGAAATGTGCCCTGGACATCGCCTTGCATGACCTGGTCGGCAAGGTCACAGGAATGCCGGTCCATGCGCTCCTGGGCCTGTCGGCCGAGCTGCCTCGCACCGATTTCACGATTGGGATCGACGCGCCGGACGTGGTCGCCGAACGTGCGCGGCGGGCAGCCGCGTTTCCCGCGCTGAAGATCAAGCTCGGCGGGCCGGCCGATCTCCCGACGCTCGAGGCGGTCCGCGCCGTCTACGGCGGCCCCATCCGCGTGGATGCGAATACGGGCTGGACCCTCGAGGGGGCATTGGCGATCCTTCCGGATCTCGAGCGGCTCGGGGTTGAGCTCATCGAGCAGCCGTTCCCCGCGCGCCGGCTCGACCTCCTGGGCAAGCTCCAGGAACGATCGTCGCTGCCGATCGTGGCCGACGAGAGTTGTGTCTTTCCCGAGGACCTTGACGGCCTCATCGGGATCGTTGCGGGGGTCAACGTCAAGCTGGCGAAATGCGGCGGCATCGGCCCGGCCCGGATCATGCTGGAGCGCGCCCATGAGCTCGGCTTTCGGACGTTCCTCGGCTGCATGGAAGAAACGTCCGTCGGGATCGCCGGATCGGCGGTGGTCGCGTCGCTCGCCGACTGGGTCGACCTCGATGGCTGCCTGCTCCTGGCCGACGACCCCTTTTCGGGCCTCGAGCTGGACGACGACCACCGCTGGACGCTCTCCCCGGAACCGGGCCTCGGACTGACCAGGCGGACGGCCTGACAGCCATCCCACGCTTGTAGCGCACGCCCGTTCACCGAACGCCTGTTCGTGTGGATAACTTGGTGGACGAACTCGTGGACAAGCCCCCTTCCGGGCTGGCGCCCACGGGCCTACGATGACCCCTCACCGGTCGACCGAGCCCCCGAGGGAGGGAATCACCGGCGTCAAGAAGACCGCATCCGGTTGTCGGACTCGTCCCGTCCAACCGACCGGCCGGGCTTCCTATTGCCACGGACCGTCGATCGGTCAGTCGCCCGATCGCGTTCGGAATGAAGGGAGGGCACGCCATCGATGGACCCCAGCAGCGCCGCCACGAGCTCCCCGGATCCTGATGCGATCGAGTTCATCCGGTTCTGCTATCACCGCCGCAGAGTCGGTTGGCCGGAGCTGTATGACGAGATGTGTGCAGTTGCCGGCCGAGGCCTTTTCCGTGGCTACAGCCCCGACGACCTGATGAGCAGAGGCGTCGGCTTCAGCCTCTTCGACATGCCGGCCCTCGCCATCCTGGCCACGCGCGTCGTTGCCGAGGAGCAGGCCCTCCGGCGTCCGGTCAACGTGGTCATCGCCGACGTCCAACCCGGGACGCCGCGCATCAGCCTCGCGCCCTCGGGCGCTTAGCCCCGCGCCATCGGGCGCATCTCCCTCGCTGGTCTCGTCTCCTGTCGGTATCGACAGACGTATCGACCCCCGTCGGTCTCGGCGGGGGTCGTTTCGATTTCTGGGAGGGCGCTGTGTCGTCAGGCCCTGATGCGACGCCTCGCCATTTCGCCCTCGATCTGGCGCTCGGCCTCGACATAGCGATCGATCTGCTCGCGAATCTCGTTGGCCTCCGGAGCATAGAGGTGCACCTGCTGCTGAAGGATGTACGAGAGGCGCCGGCTGGTCATCCGGACGTGATCGAGGTTCTTCATCAGCACCAGCGGATCCATCGACGCCAGATCCGACGGGTGGTACATCTGCTGCATGGCGGCATTCTAGAGTGCGTGGAGCGCCCTCGGCGGCCAGCTCCAGTCGACGTCCAGGCTGGCGCCGGCGAGGGCCCGCCGCCGGCCCGCCTCCGTTGCCCCCAGGACGAGGATGCGATCGATCTTGGTCGCTGCGCCGGCCTCGTCACCCCACAGCTTCGTCATCTTGCGGCTGGCCGCGACGTCATCGAGGACGACCCCCGCCAGGCGATACCCTTCGGGTTCGGCGGCGGATTCCCAGGCGCGCTCCGCGAGGCCGACGCCGCCGCGGATCTCGCGGCCCCGGTCCGTCAGGACGTCCCCGATGACCAGGACGACGACAGCATCGTCGGTCAGCACCGGTCGAAGTCCGGCCAGGACGTCCCGCAGGAACGCGAGGTACGGCTCGCGGTGATGGGCGTCATCGAGCGCAGCATCGATCGCCCGTGAGTCGAAGCCGAGGAACCAGGTCCGCAACCAGTTGTAGTAGCCGTACTTGACGACCCGCAGGTAGGGCGGTGAGCTGACCACGAGCCGAGCCCGGTCGGGCCGCCCTGCCGCGCGCAGCGCAGCCCTGGCCCGTGGTGCGATGTCGCGCGCGTCGCCGAGAAGGGCGATCCCGGTGGTCCGCGGCGGCGGTTCGCGGAAGAGTCGATCGAGCTTCCTGGAGAGTCCGTCGAACACGTCCCGATCGGGGGAGGCGAAAGCCGTTCGGGCAGCGAAATCCCGGACGTAGCGCGGAGCCATCGAGAACGTGTTGGGCATCAGCTCGGACAGGTAGCTCGCGCTCTTGCCGTGAAGGATCCCCGTGATGGCGGCGGCCAGAAACCGGTCCGTCGGATTGTCGAGACGGAGCGTGGTTCGCACGAAGAGCAGCTGGCCCAGGGTTCGTCGGTGGAAGGCGAGCGCGACCTCGGCGGGGACGGACTCGGTGCCATCCGCCGGCGCGGCCGAGGAGCCCGCTCCCGGCACCAGGGAATCCGCCGCGGTTGGACCCGCGATGACGCGGGAGCCGAGCGCCAGCCAGGCGGCGGAATCGGCATTCCAGGCGAGGCGCAGCTGGGCCAGCCGCGTCGCGGCCTGTGCACGGGTGGCGGGCGCAACCTTTGCAGCGGTGAGCAGTTGCGCGAACGGATTGAGGTCGTTGCCTACCCCGACGCGGCCTTCGGCGCACGCCTGCAGCGGGGTCGTACCACGGCCGGAAAACGGATCGAGGACCACGTCGCCAGGCCTCGAGTAGCGCGCGATGAACGCGTGTGTCAGGGCCGCCGGAAAGCTGGCCAGGTACGAGCACATGGGGTGGAACGGATGACCCCACAGCCGCTGCTGGTCCTTCCACTCGGGTGCGAGCGCGAGCGACGGCAGTTCGAGGGGCAGCTCGAGGGCGAGCTGGCCACCGGCTGTGGCTCGCGGACGTGCGGGCATGGGCGGTCCCGGTCCTCTCTGACCCGGCGCCGATCCCGGTCGGCGCGATGGGTGGCGCAGTGTAGCACGAGCGATTCGGGCCACCCGGGCACCCTGGACGACCGCCGCCCGCCGGGCGCGTCACCTGGCGGGCGCCCCGGACTCAGTAGATGCCCTTGCCGGACACCTGGGTCGAGATCGACGTGTGATCGCAGCTCGATGTGCTCGATGCTGCCGGCGTGCAGCCGGAGGAGGGGGCATTGTTCGCGTCGTTTCGGTACTGGTCGTCCGAGTAGACGATCGAGGCTAGCCCTGTCAGTGGGTTGGCTGCGACGCCGAAGTCGTCGTACAGGTCGCGGTTGCCCGTACAGGTAACACCGCTCTCGCAGACGCCTCCGGTATGAATGACGGGCGATGCGGCCACCTGGGTGAAGGGGCTGCCCGCGGTCGTCGCCTTGAGATTCTGTGCGAAGTAGACAGTCCAGGTCGCGCTGGCCGGGTAGTTGTCCGGGGCGGTGACCCCGTCATAGTAGCTCGAGCCGTACCAGGCGATGTCAAGCTTGCCGGACGCCCCAGCCACGCTCCACGGGAAGATCGCCGTGGCCGACGGGGCAGCGTTGACCTTCGCCGGCGGCGACCAGCTGGTGCCGTGGTCCCGCGACCACGAGTAATAGATGTCGTGGTTGTTGCCGTAGACCGCGTAGACATTGCCGCCCGCGTCGACCGACACGTTCGTGAACTGGTGGCCGTAGCTCGCCATCACGTCCGGGTTGAGATAGACGGTCCGATCAATGAACGAGGCGCCGCCATCGGTCGAGACGGCCATATACACGCCGTGGTAGTCGCAGGTCCCGGTGACCACGCCGAGCTGAGGCGCGCAGGCGGCCTCGGCTGCCGTGGTGATCGAGCTGTAAATCTGGTAGATCGTGTGGCTGGCAGGGTCGATGGCGAGGTTGCCGATCGCATTGTTCGACGTCTGGAAGCTGTGGGCGACGTCGATTGCCGTGCTG
>JAXDKX010000372.1:0-14988 GCA_034666905.1 Chloroflexota bacterium
GCGTGCCTGACCGGCCGAATGTCCCAGCTGCCGATCCCGGCGCCCGCCGCCAGGTCCACGGTGACGACCTGGCCGGGGCTCGCGAGCTTGACGTCGTCGAAACCGTCGAGGTCCACGTCCTCGAGAATGACGCCATGGAGCTGCCCGATCGCCGCATCGGCAAGGTCCTCGGCCGCGATCAGGTGCTCGTACGTCGCCAGACGCATGTGGCTGATGTAGATGCCACCGAACAGGCCGTGCCAGTAGCAGTCGTTCGACTGGCCCTGGTAGAGGTGATCGATGGCCAGGTCGCGCGTTGGACCGGGGACCATCGCGTCGACCTTGGCCGAGGTCCGCAGCATCTGCTTGTGCAGGTCGTTGACCTCGCGGTACTTCACCTGGAAGTTGCGCCAGGAGGCACCGCGCAGCCAGCGCGTCTCTGGTCGGCCGCCAGCTTGCGCGGCGTGCAGGAGCGACGCGTACGCGCGGCTCTCATCCACCGGCAGGGCCCACTCGCCCATCTCGGCGTATGAACCGGTCGGGACATAGACGCGGCCGACCGGGTGGTGGCCGGCCAGCCATGCAGACGGCGTGACGGTCGTCAGCCACTCCTCGTTCTTCTCGAGCGCCTCGAAAAAGCGCTCCACCCAGCGGCCTTCGCCCCAGCAATGCTCCCACGTCGACGGCCACGAGCCGAACTTCTCGCCGTCGTCGCCCATCGTCCCGACCCGGTCGCCGTCTGCCGTCGCGTGCGCGTGCAGGTAGTCGACGACCTCCTCCACGTCACGGAACGGGATCCGGTACCGAAGGCCCTGCTCCGTCCCGAACACGGTGAGCCGCTGGCCCTGGTCCTCGGTCGTGTACGGGCCCCAGAGCGCTTCCTCGGGGATGGCGGCGGCGCGGAAATGAGCGTCGTCGAGGATCGTCCAGGCGTAGCCGCCGGCGACCAGGGAGGTTGGCAGGTCCGGCTCCCAGACGCGTTCGGCGAGCCACGCGCCCGCCGGGCGGCGACCGAACATCGATTCGAGCTCGTCGGCCATCCGTCGGAGCTGGCCGACGCGGTCGCGCTCGGGCAGGGCAATGAGCACCGGCTCGTAATAGCCGCCGCCGAGGATCTCGACCTGGTCCCGGGCGACGAGCATCGCCAGCCGTCCGATGAACGCCGGCCGCTCGGCCTGCAGCCAGTCCAGCAGCGGACCGGAATAGTGGAGCGACAGCCGGACCGATGGATGACGCTCGAGCGCCTCGACCATCGGCAGGTAGGCCTGTTCGTAGACCTCGGCGATGACCCAACCGAAGTTTCCGACGGGCTGGTGGTTGTGGATCGTCAGCGCGAGCGAGATCCGCGGGGACATCGGGCTGCCGCTAGCTCGCTTCGGTCACGAGGGCAACCGTCTCGGGCCGCGGCAGGGCGACGCCCGCGGCCGGCAGGTAGAGGCGCTCGGTGTACTCGTGAAGCATGCGCGTGGCGGAGAAGCGCCACAGCGACGTGGCCATCGCCTTGCGCATGATCGCCAGCCAGCGGAGGGGCAGGCCGGATGCGTCTCGCTCGTAATAGCGCGGGATGATGTCGTCCTCGAGCAGGCTGTAGAGCGCGAGCGCGTCATCCCAGTCCTGGCCCGCCTCGTCCGGCTTGATCTCGCGCCCACCGATCGCCCAGCCGTTGTCGCCGTCGTAGCCTTCGTCCCACCAGCCGTCGAGCACACTGAGGTTGGGGACCCCGTTCTGGGCGGCCTTCATGCCGGAGGTCCCGGACGCCTCGAGGGGCCGTCGAGGGTTGTTCAACCAGACGTCCACGCCCTGGACGAGGAACCGGCCGACCCGCATGTCGTAGTCCTCGAGGATGAAGACCCGGCCGCGGAGCTCCGGAGAGCGGGAGCGCTGGAAGATCTCCTGGATCACGCGCTGGCCCGGGCGGTCGGCGGGGTGGGCCTTCCCGGCGAACACGATCTGGATGGGACGCTTCTCGTCCCAGATCAGCCGCGCCAGGCGGTCGATGTCGCTGAACAGCAGGCCGGCCCGCTTGTAGGTCGCGAAGCGCCTGGCAAACCCGATGGTCAGGACCTCCGGATCGAGCGCCGACTCCAGCTCGGCCAGGACGGACGGAGCCTCGCCGTGCCGGGCGAACTGGCTGCGAAGGCGGCCCCGAGCGAAGAGCGCCAGCTCGCGTTTCTGGCGCAGGTGGGCATCCCACAGGTCACGTGCCGGGATCCGGTCGAGCCGCTCCCAGAATCGGCCGGGCTCTGCGCTCGCGTCCAGGTCATCGAGGTCCGCGCCGAGGTCCTCCAGCATCGAGACGATCGGCTCGCCGACCCACGTGGGACCGTGGATTCCGTTGGTCAGGCCGAGGATCGGATGCTGCGTGACGCTCTGCCAGGTCGCGTTGGCCGTGTCGCCGTGGAGATGACTGACCGCGTTGGCGCCGCTGGTGAGTCGCAACGAGAACGCCGTCATGTCGAACTGGCCGGAATCGCCGTCCACGCCGAGGCCAAGCTCGAGCATCCGGTCGACCGGCACGCCGCCGCCGTCGAGGAGTGGGCCGGCGACTCGCCGGATCAGGTCCGCCTCGAAGCGCTCGTTGCCGGCCGAAACCGGCGTGTGGATGGTGAAGACGCTGTTGGTGCGGACCTTGGCCAGGGCCTCGTCGAGGCTCGCGCCCTCGACGACGAATTCTCGAGCTCGCTCCGCAAGCAGCAGCGCCGAATGCCCCTCGTTCAGGTGCCAGGCCGAGGGTGCCAGGCCGAGGGCACGCAGCGCCCGGACGCCGCCGATGCCCAGGACCAGCTCCTGGTGGAGCCGCATCTCGCGCCCCCGGACATACAGGATGTTGGTGATCGGCCGGTCGTAGTCGGCGTTCGTGGGTGTGTCGGTGTCGAGCAGGAGGACGGGGACCCGGCCCACCTGCGCCAGCCAGACCGCCACGGTCAGGTCCCGTCCGGGCAGCTCGACGGTCACGGTCAGCGGGAGCCCTGACGCATCCTGCACGCGACTGAGCGGCAGTCGGCTCAGGTCGTAATCCGGGTAGTTGTGCTCCTGGTGGCCGTCGGCATCGATCGTCTGGCGGAAGTAGCCCTTGCGATAGAGGAGGCCCACGCCGATCGCCGGCAACGCCATGTCGCTGGCGGTCTTCATGTGGTCGCCGGCAAGCACGCCCAGGCCGCCGGAGTAGATCCCGAGCGACTCGTGGAGCCCGTACTCGGCGCAGAAATAGGCGATCGGGCCGCTCAGCGCCTTGCCGTACCGGCGGTGGAACCAGTGGTCCGAGCCGTTTGCCATGTACTGGTCGAAGGTCGCCAGGACATCCTGGTACTCGGCCAGGAACTTCGCGTCATCGAGCAGGCGGGACCACTCGGTCGGACCGCTGATCACGGGGATCGGGTTGCGGTAGCGCGTCCACGCCGTTCGATCGATGAGGCTCCACAGGCCTCGCGTGCGCGGGTGCCACGCCCAGTGCAGGTTGTAGGCGAGGCGGCGGAGCCCTTCGAGACGCGGCGGCAGCGGAAAGCTTGCGGCCGGGATGGAGGGGACGCGGACTGGGTCCATGCGCTGCGCATCATAGCCGCGCCGGCCGGTAGGATGACCGGCATGTCCCTGCGCGTGGCGATGCTGGCGGCCGAATGCGAGCCGTGGGCCAAGACGGGCGGTCTGGCGGACGTCGTCGATGCCCTGGCACGAGCCCTCGGGCGCCTGGACGGAGATGGACTGGAGACGCCGGTCGACGTCTTCCTGCCGCGGTACCGCAGCGTGCCGGTCCCCGAATCGGTGGAGGGCACCACCGTCGTACGCGTGCCCGACCCGCGCGCGCCGTCCGGCCAGAGCGCCGTGACGGTCATCGACATCGCCGCCAATGGCTACCGGTTGCGCCTCGTCGATCATCCGGCCGCGTTCGATCGCGACGGGTTCTACGGCGACGCGGCCGGGGATTATGCCGACAACGCCTGGCGGTTCGGGCTGTTCTGCCGCGCCGCGCTCGAGACGCTGCGGTCCGACCGCCGTCCGCTCGACGTGCTGCACCTGCACGACTGGCATGCGGGCCCGGCGGCCATCTTTCGCGACGCTCGCTACGCCGACGATCCGGTCATCGGCGGGGCGGCGATCCTGATGACCCTGCACAACCTGGCGTACCACGGCTGGACTCCCCGCCCGCGGCTGGGCCAGCTGGGGCTCGCGCCGGGCGACGGTATCGTTGCGGCCGACGCCGACGGCATCGACCTCCTCGGATCGGGAATCGAGCGGGGCGAGCTGGTCAACACGGTTTCCCCGGGGTTCGCAGCCGAAGCCCTGACACCGGCCTTCGGGATGGGCCTCGACGGCCTGCTCCGCCGGAGGCGCGACCGGTTCATCGGGATCCTGAATGGCCTGGACACCACGATCTGGGATCCGGCGACGGACGAGGATCTCGCGGCGCCCTATTCGCGTTCGGACCGGTCGGGCAAGGCGCTCTGCCGCGCGGACCTGCTCGGTCGCGTCGGGTTCGATGCCGCGGATTCACGGGCCGTGATCGGCATGATCGGCCGGCTCGATCCCCAGAAGGGCTTCGACCTCCTCTCAGACGCGGCGCCGGCCCTGCTGGAGCAGGGCAGCAGGCTCATCGTCCAGGGCAGCGGCGACCCGGCCCTTGCCGACCCGTTCCGGGCACTCGCCGCTGCAAATCCCGAGCGGATCGCGTTCATCGAACGGTTCGACCGCGCGATGGCGCGGCGGATCTACGCCGGGGCCGACTTCTTTGCGATGCCCTCGCGGTTCGAGCCATGTGGGCAGGGTCAGATGATCGCGCTCCGCTACGGGACGCCACCTATCGTCCACCGGACCGGCGGCCTGGCTGACACGGTCATCGACCAAGGCGCCGACCCGACGGGCGGGACGGGCTTCTCGTTCGACAAGCCCACCGTCCGGGGCCTGCTCGGAGCCTGCGAGCGAGCCGTCGCCCTGCGGGCGTCCGGCGGTGCCGCCTGGGAGGGATTGCTCGATCGGGGGATGGCCGTGGACTTCGATTGGACCACTGGCTCGGCGCCTCGCTACCTGGAGGCCTACCAGCGAGCCGTTTCGATCCGCGCCGCGGTTGCCGGAGAGCGCCGTCCCGGCCGCAGGGCCTGAACGGGGCGCCCGCCAGGCTACCGGGGATGGCGGTTCACGCGGCCAGCGCGTGGCCCGTAGAATCACCGCCCCACGACCGCGGAGGATCCCATGGCCAAGCAGTTCGTCGTCCAGCTGAAGAACGAGCCGGGTGCCATGGCGACGCTCGCCGAGGCGCTCGCGGCGCGCGGCGTCGATCTGCGCGCGATCGGCGGGGGAAGCATGGGCGACAGCGGTCACGTGATCATGACCACCGCCGACGACGAGACGACCAAGTCGGTGCTCGACGCCGGTGGCTATGCTTACATCGAGGGTGAGTCGATCCTGACCGAGGTCGACGACCGGCCGGGAGGCATGGCTCGGCTGTCGCGCGCGCTCGCCGATGCCGGCGTGAACATCTACGGGCACCTGTTCCTGGGCCGCTGGGGCGATCGGGCGATGTTCGCGTTCGTCGTGGACGATCCGGAGACCGCACGACCGATCCTCGAGCGCAAGGACTGAAGGGGGCCGCGCCTCGCGGCTGAGGCCCCAACCGAGGGGTGAATCGGCGCGCATCGTGTATGCTGCGCCCAGTCGTGCTCGATGGACGCTCCGGTCAGCGTCCCGGTCCAACACCGTCCGACCCCGATCCAGTCCTACGCCCAGACCGGGCCCCGCGTATCGCGGGAGGGCCCCGTCAGGAGCGTTTTCCTCCATGTCATTCGATCGTCTCGGGCTGTCGCCCGAGCTTCTTCGTTCCGTTGCCCACGAGGGCTATACGGAACCGACCCCCGTGCAAACGGAGGCCATCCCGCTCGTCCTCGCCGGGCGAGACCTGCTTGCCGGCGCTCAGACCGGTACCGGCAAGACGGCAGCCTTCGTCCTGCCGATGCTGCAGCTGCTGCATGCCTCACGGCCCCAGGGCCAGCGGCATATTCGTGCGCTCATCCTCGCCCCAACGCGCGAGCTCGCCCTCCAGGTCGAACAGAGCGTCCGGACCTACGGCGCGCAGAATCCCGTTCGGTCGACGACGATCTATGGGGGCGTCGGGTTCGATCCCCAGGTTCGCGCACTGCGCGCCGGACCGGAAATCGTCGTTGCCACCCCGGGCCGGCTGCTGGACCACCTCGGACAGCGGACGATCGACCTCTCCCACGTCGAGATCCTCGTCCTCGACGAGGCCGACCGGATGCTCGACATGGGCTTCATCCGCGACATTCGCAAGGTCCTCGCCGTCCTGCCGCCGCGACGCCAGAACCTGCTCTTTTCGGCGACGTTCTCGGACGAGATCCGACGGCTCGCCGACGGCCTCCTTGACAATCCGGCCGCGGTGCAGGTATCGCCTCGCAACATGGCCACCGAGCTCGTCACGCAGGTCGTCCACCCGGTCGATCGAGAGCGCAAGCGCGAACTGCTGAGCCACCTGATCAAGAGCGGTCGCATCGACCAGGCATTGGTCTTCACCCGGACCAAGCACGGTGCCAACCGTCTCGCCACCCAGCTCGAGCATGACGGGATCCCGGCGACGGCGATCCACGGCAACAAGAGCCAGCCCCAGCGCGTCCGCGCACTGGCCGACTTCAAGGCCGGTCGATTCGCCGTCCTGGTCGCAACCGAGGTCGCCGCGCGGGGCATCGACATCGACGCGCTCCCGCACGTCGTCAACTTCGAGCTCCCGATGGTCCCCGAGGATTACGTCCACCGGATCGGCCGGACCGGGCGCGCGGGCGTCGATGGCGATGCCGTCTCGCTCGTCTGCGTCGACGAGCTGAAGCTGCTCCGTGACATTGAGCACGTCCTTGGCCACACGATCCCGAGTGAGGTCATCGAAGGATTCGAGCCCGATCCGCGCATTCGCCCCGAACCGATCCTGCGAGGTGGCCTCGGCGGGGCACGCCCGATGGGCGGCCGTCGACCGATGGCGGGCCAGCATCCGATGGGCGGCCAGCGACCCATGGGTGCCCCGCGGCCCAATAGCGTTCCGCGGCCGAGCGGCCTGCCGCGGCCGAACGAGGCGCCACGACCCAACGGCTTGCCACGACCCGGAGGCTTGCCACGACCCGGAGGCCAGTCGCGCCCGGCCCCGGCCCGCGGCGGCTACGCAGCCCCGCGTCGCCCGGGACAGGGAATCGGCAATCAGCCTTCGGGCCGTCCGTCGCAGGGAGCCCGCCCAGCGTATCCAGGCCGTGACACGGGCCAACGTCCGGGGCAGCACCCGGGTCATCGTCCCGGCGAGCACCCCGGGTCGCGCCCGTCGGGCGCCAACGGCCGCCACGACCAGGCTCGCCCGAGTTACCCGCAGCGTCCGGCCCCCAACCGGCAGGCGCTCCCCGGCGAGCGACTGTCACGCCTCGGCGGTCGCGACGGGGGCTGACCCCGGGGCGGGACCTCGGCGGCACGGCTGGAGCCACAGCCGTGGTGGCAGGCTCGTGGCCCATACGCGCACCCGGTGAGCGTTGGCGGACTCGAGCCGCGACGGTTACCCCATACGGTCGCTGCGAGCGCACCTGGGCCCGGATCCGTCCCGATGGCGGCCTGTACGCGAGCTAGCGTGCGCCCGGTGCGCGAATGGCGGGTGGCGCGGAACCAAGAGCGCGTACGACCAGCCGACTGTGGCAATCCGCCGACCCGCTCGTCCATACTCGGCCGATGGTCGCCACAGCCTCGACGGTCCTCGCTGCCCCGGTGCTGGAGCAAACGTACCGATACCCATTCCCTTCGGCGGTCCTGGACGTGGGCGGTCGACGCCAGCTCCGGCTCGCTACATCGGGTGGCCCAGTAGCAAACCCCCAGTTCTTCCGCGGCAGGCTGCTCCGGCCGGTCGTGGCCGCTGACCTGCTGCTCACGCTCGGGGACGTCGCCCGCTCCCGGTTCCACGTTCCGGCGGCGATGCTCATCCGGATCCTGCAACTGGCCGACCCCGTGGCGACCTGCGCCGACGATCGGCTCAGATTCGAGGCCTTTTCGGCGTGTTGCAGCGTCTACGGCCGGGTCGACCTGTTGCCCGATGCCTACGAGGGCGAGACGATCGGGCGGGGGACCACCAACGTCGACTTCGGGCCGGGCCTTCGATCCGCGCTCGCTTCCGTGCAGGACCGCAGCGAGCTTGGCCTGGCGGTAGGCATGGCCGCGCTGGAGATCCAGGCGGACGGAGGGTCCGCCATTGAGCGACGCGTACCGCTGCCGTCACGATGGTTGCGCGGGTTCCTCGAAGTGCAGTCGATCCAGGCCGAGCTGACAGCGGCGGCCGAGCTCGATTCGGCGGGGGCGCGCGCCTTTCTGCGGTCGATCCCGAAGACGCCATCGAAACGGCCCGTCTGGTTCGCTCCAGCAGGCCGGGGATTCCGGACGTTCCACCACGATCCGGGACAGGGCGCGGTCGCCGTCGCCGGTCTGGCCCGACTCCGACTGTTCGATAGGGTCGCCCGGCACGCCACCTCGCTGCGGGTGTTTGCGGCGGCAGCGGACGGCAGCACCGGCTGGCAGCTCGAGGTCCCCGGCGCCCGGCTGACCCTCGTCCTCAGCCCCGAGGTCTGGCGCGGCTTCTCCGGGGAAGGCCAGGCCCTCCATCGTCTCGCGGACGGCGGATCGACCGCAGGCATCGCGGCCGTCCGCGGGGCGCTCGGTTGGGAACCGCGGCTCGACGTCGACGCGCTCGCCGCTCGGACGGGTCGATCGCGCGACGACGTTTCGGCTGCACTGGCCGCGCTCGCCCTGTCGGGCATCGTCGGCTATGACCTTGCGGATCGCGGCTTCTTCCGCCGCGAGCTGCCGTTCGATGCGAGCCGCACCGAACGCCTCCAGCCACGACTCCGCGACGCTCGACGGCTCGTGGAGCGTGCCGCCGTCCGCATCGAATCAGCGGACGCGCTGGGGCTTGCCGCGTGGGTCGCGGGCGTCGGCGGAATCGAGTATCGCGTTCGATCGAGCGCCGACGGCTGGAGCTGCACCTGTCCCTGGTACGGCCGTCACCGCGGCGACCGGGGACCGTGCAAGCACGTGCTCGCCGTCCAGCTCGCGGCAATCGGAACCGATGACGCCGGCTGAATCACTCCGTGCCGCAGCCGATGCGGAAGACGAAGGAGCCGTCCGGGCGCTCCTGGCCGACCTGTCCGAGGCCGATCGGGCGGAGCTGATCCCGATCGCCCGTGAGGTCATGGCGGCGCAGCTGAAGAAAGGCATCGGTGCAGCAGGCCACCTGGCGCCGACGATCCTGATGGCCTACGGCACCCTGACGCTGTCGGAGATTCGACGACTGGGCTGGCGAGCCAGCCATCTGCCTCGGGACCTGGTCGACGTCCTCCGCCACCGGTCGCCGGAGCGTCTCGTTCCGATCGTCGACTTCCTTCTGGACGACATCGGTGGCCACGGGGCATGGCGTGTGGTGCGGCCGCTCATCCGCGACGGGATCGTGGCGCGCCCGGACCGGCCGTCGTACACGCTGGCGATGCTCATGGGAACGAACTACACGAGCGCCGCCCAGGTCATGGCCGAGGACCCTGGCCTGCTCGAGGTCGAGGCGTGGCGGCTGTTCGAGGTGGAGGGCGGCGGCGACAACAGCCTCGCCAACCACGAGAAGTTCTCGGGCGATCCGTGGGGCAAGGTGTTCCGGGATCTGGCGGCGCGCGACCCGATCCAGCGAGAGCGGCTCCTCGATCTGAGCCTCGCAGCGCTCGCTCGGGACTTCGCGACCTATCGAGCGGGATGGTTCTCCCGGTTCCACGAATCGCTGGTCCCGACCGACGAGGAGCGCGCCATGAGGGCCGACGCGTACCTGAGCCTCCTAAGGAGTCGCGTGGGTCCGACGGTATCGATGGCTGTCGCCGCCCTGGCGAGGATCCAGCGCGCCGGCAGACTGTCCTCGACGGCCCTGCTCGACGCGATCGGCCCCGTACTCGCCGAGGGGTCGGCCGGCACGGCGAAGACCGGCCTCGATCTCGTCGCGCGCGCCGGGGCCGGGGACCCGGAAAACGGTCGAACCGCCGCGATCGTTGCCGCCCAGGCGCTGGGGAATGCATCGGCAGATGTTCAGCGCGCCGCGATCGGGCTCATCGAGCGGCTGGCCGGCGAACCAGACGAAGCGCTCGCACGGGCGGTTGACGACCGGCTGCCGGACGTCGCCGCGTCGCAGCGGACGGCCGCCGCTGCCCTGGCGACCCGCCTCGGCGGTGACGCCGCCGCTCACGTGGCCGCAGCCGCTGCGCCGAAGGGCGCCGTCGACGGGGCTGTCCCGCCCTCGACCAGGAGACCGTCGGCGACCGAACCTGCGAGGGCGATGGAGCCGCTCACCTCGATCGAGTCCCTCGTGGACGTCGCCGTTTCCGTCCTCGAGGCCGGCGAGCCAGCCGACGACCTCGAACGAGTCCTCGATGCCGTCGGCCGATTGGGTGCGGATCGCCCGGCCGGCTTCCAGAGGCTGACCGGCGCACTGGCCCGGCGCGCACGGACCATCCTCGACCAGCCGGAGCGTCGCGCGTTCACCGGCTTCGACGCCAGGGCGGACATCGCCGCTGTCCTGCTTGCGTGGACGACCGGCGAGCTCGTGGAGCGCCAGGCGACGCTCCGTGCGATCGACCCGGGTGCCGGAGCGTTTCTGTCCGCTCGCGCACGCGAGCTGTCGAATGCGATCGCGAATGGTGGGTCGTTCGTCAGCGTCGCCGCCCCGACGCACAGCGGCGGCTGGATCGATCCGGCCGTCCTCGTTCGGCGACTCCGCGTGCGTCCGCCGGCGTCGACGCTGGACCTCGTGGCGGCCCTCCTCCGGCTCGCTCCGGCCGGCCGGGCCGAAGCGCTCGGCGCGGCGACCGGGCTGGCCGGCGAGACGGGTGCGGCCGTCCGCTACGCGCTCGGCGGCGACGAACGGATCGGGCCAACCGCGGCTCCGTGGGTGGCGGCCGCCCGGGTTCGAGCGCCGGGCGACGACGATGCCTCGGTCGAGAAGCGTCATCCGGGACTCGGGCCGGACGCAGGCCTGGCCGCCCGGATCCGCTTGAGCGTCTCCCGTCCGAGGCCCTCCTTCGGCGGGATCCGGCTCGACGTCCAGCCGCAACCGGTAGACGACGTCGGGGTGGACCTTCCCACGGTGCTCATGCTCCGCGATCCGTCCTCGTTCGCCTGGACCGGTCACTCCGAGCCGTCGATGTTCCGATGGATTGCCACGATCCAGCCCGGGTATCGCGAGGTCTGGGCCGCGATCGGCACCCTGCTGATCGGCCGAAACATCGACTGGTGGTCAGCCGAGTGGGCGAACCGCGTCTTCCTCGAGCCATTCATCGACCCGGTGACGCCGATCGGCCCGCACGCTCGCGTGCTCATCGGGGTCGCGCTCGGCGCCAGGGAAGCCGGCGAGCGCGGCCTGGCGACCGACGTCGTCGGGCTGGCGCTGCTCGACGGCCGCCTCACGGCGCCGGACCTGGCCGAAGGGTTGGGCGTGGCAGCCGCGGGGGAGTTCGACCGGCCGAATCGATGGGCGGTGTCACTCGCGGGGGTTGCGATGCAGTCGGACGGCCATGCAGCAGCCGTTGCCGAAGCCATTGCGCGCTCCCTTCCTGCGCTGGGCGAGCGGCCGGCGGCCAAGCTGGTGCCCCTGCTGCGGCTGTTCGACGAGTTACTGGCCGGCACCGGCAACGCGCCGGCTGAGGATGGGCGTCAGCCGCTGGAACGGCTTGCTGGCTCTGGCGGCCAGGCCGGCCGCCTCGCCCGCTCGATCCTGTCGCGAGGCCCAGTCGGGACCGTTCCGGATGGGGCTCGGCTATAGTGGCGGCCGGGCTCTAGGCGGGCGGGAGTAGCTCAGTTGGCAGAGCGGCAGCCTTCCAAGCTGCATGTCGCGAGTTCGAACCTCGTCTCCCGCTCCACTATCCTCCGTTGGTGACGCGCCTGACGTCGATCCCCGGCCTGCTTGGGCGGACCACGGTCGTCACCGCCCTCGTTGCCGGCGCGTCCGGCGGGTTGGCCTTCGCGCTCGATGCGACTGGGGTCACCCAGACGGCCGTCTTCCTGGCCAGCGCCGTCGCGCTCGGCGCCCTGGCGGTCCTGATCGGGCAGGGGACCGACCAGCTCGGCCACCGCTTCGGTCCTGGCGCCACCGGGATCCTCCAGTCCGCTCTCGGCAACCTACCCGAGCTGTTCATCTCGATCTTCGCCCTGCAGGCCGGCCTGGTCGTCGTTGTGCAGACGGCGCTGATCGGCTCGATCCTCGCCAACACCCTCCTCGTGCTCGGGCTTGCCTTCCTGTTCGGTGGTCTCAAGCACGGCACGCAGACCTTCCACGCACCATCCGTGCGAACGATGGCGACCCTGCTCCTGCTGGCCGTCGCGGCGCTTGCCATCCCCACCCTGGCGACGGCGCCCGGCGAACCGGATGCCGGACACCAGGTGGACCTGAGCGTGATCGTTTCCGTCGTCCTCCTGGTCGTCTTCGCCGCGTCGATCCCGTTCTCGCTCGGTGGCGGGCGTGGCGCCCATGCCGAGGTCGAGCCACCGCCCGGCGCCATCTGGCCCCTCTCGCTGGCGATCGGGGTGCCCGTCGTCGCCGCTGCCGGGGCCGCGCTGACCTCGGACCTGTTCGTCGCGGCGCTCAAGCCGACGATGGCGAGCCTCGGGTTGTCGGAGGCCTTCGTGGGCCTGGTCGTCGTCGCGATCGCCGGCAACGCCGTCGAGAACCTCGTCGGGATCCGTGCCGCCCTGGCCAACAAGCCCGACCTGGCGACGAGCCTGATCCTGAACAGCAGCCTCCAGGTCGCCATCGCGCTGACACCGGCGCTCGTGCTGATCTCGCTCGTCGTCGGCGGCGGTGCTCTGACGCTGGTGCTGACGCCATTGCTGCTCGGTGCGGTGGTCCTGGCCGCCCTGCTGGCAGCCGTCATCGTCTTCGACGGCGAGAGCAACTGGCTGGAGGGGCTGGCCCTGCTGGGCCTGTACGTGATCATCGCCGCAAGCGTCTGGTACGGACCTCCGATCAAGCTCTGACGAGCCGACGGCCGGCGACGAGCGGAGCGCGCTCGACCCGCGCTTGACCCGATCCGGTGAGGCCGCTAGATTCCGCGTGACAAGCACCCTTGCATTGCGACGGCATGCGCCCTTGCGCTTCAGCTCCTGACCACGGAGAGCGACCAACATGGACCTTGGGGGTTTCTCGAGCGGCGCATTGACCGGCCTGCGCGAGGGCGTCGAGGCAGCCCTGATCATCAGCATCCTGTGCGCCTACCTCGCGAGAACCGGCAACCGCCGTCATTTCCCGAGAGTCTTCGGCGGCGCCGGTGGGGCGGCGGTCCTGAGCGCGATCCTCGGCATCGCCCTCTTCGTCACCGTGGGGAGCTTCCAGGCGCCGTACGAACAGCTGTTCGAGGCCATCACGCTCCTGGCAGCAGCCGGCGTCGTGACCTGGATGCTCTTCTGGATGCGCCGCCAGGCAGCCAGCGTGAAGGGCGAGCTGCAGGCCGCCGTGGATCGGGCGCTCGGAGACCGTTCCGGCACGGCCCTGGCCGCCCTCGCCTTCGTCGCGGTGCTCCGCGAGGGGATCGAGACCTCACTCTTCCTCGTCGGGCAGGCGACATCCGCGGCTGGGGGCGCCTCGTCCGTTCTCGTCGGCGCGCTCGTCGGCCTGGCCATCGCGGGCGTGCTCGGCGTTGGTTTCTACCATGGGTCGCGCCGGATCAATCTCGGGACCTTCTTCCGGTGGACCGGGATCGCGCTGGTGTTCATCGCTGGCGGCCTGGTTGCGAAGGCCGCGCACGAGCTGATCGAGATCTCGGTCATCACGTTCGGCAACCAGATCCTGTTCGACCTGAGCGCGATCCTGCCGAACGACCCCCTGGCGGGCAACCTGCTGGGCCAGTTCCTCCATGTCTTGTTCGGATACACGGCAACACCGGAGCTCACGACATTCGTCGCCTGGCTCGCCTACATCGTGGTGGTCCTGGGCCTCTTCCTGCGACCCGTCCGGCGGGTCTCCGCGGCCAGCGGCTCGACGGCGCCTGCCCGGCCCTGATCGCGGGCCGCGGCCCTCGCGCTGGTGCCCGGCAGCCCTAGGTCGGCAGGATGGAGCCGAGGTCTGGCAGGCCGCCGTTGAGGCCGAGCAGGAAGACCGAGCCGACGAACAGGCTGAACAGCCCGGCCACCGCGCCGAAGGCCACGTAGACGCGCTCGCGGGCCTGGCTCGACACGAATCCGACCGAGCTGACGATGACGATCGCGAAGTTCGAGAGCAGCAGCCCGACGACGAAGGCGATGAGCATCGGCACGCCGAGCCCGGCGCTCGAAGCTCCGCCGACCGCGGCAATCAGGAGAACCTGGCTGCCGGTCTCGGCGCCGATCCCGTGGATCATGCCGACGCCGAACGCGGTCCGCGGGCCGTAGGAGCTCATCTCGAGCGGTTCCACGTGCTCGTGGCCATGGAGGCGCGCCTGGAAGCGCCGCCAGCCGTACCGGACGCCGTCGAACACGAGCATCCAGCGACTCCGCAGCCGGAACGCCTCGCCCGCCCGCGCGTAGCGATAGACCGAATAGATAACCCACAGACCGAGGGCAACGAGCGTGAGTCCGACGATCCGTCCCATGACGGGATCGAGCCAATCCGGCAGGAGGGCCCCGAACGCCAGTGCCGCCAGGCCGAGGGCGACCACCACGACCGCGTGGCCGAGCGCGTAGAGGGTCCCCAGCTTGATCGCCGCCGACTGGCCGGACAGGAACCGTGTTCGGCCGATGCCGGGCAGGATCGCCATGTGCGGCGCCAGCGTTGCCGCCCCTGGTCCTGCGTCATGGGCCCGCATCTCCAGCTCGCCACCGTGGAGGTGGCTGTGCCCGGACACGGCGACGTGCTGGCCGGCATGGGCGGCCTCGGCCTGGCTGCCTGCGGCGGTCGAGCTGGTGATGTCCGCGATGGCTGCGATGTGGTCCCAGTCGATGCCGTGCCGGATGCCCAGGAACAGCCCGGTCAGCAGCACGCCGAGGCTG
>JAXDKX010000373.1:0-6168 GCA_034666905.1 Chloroflexota bacterium
CTCAGAAACTGGGTGGCGTGACGCAGAAGAGCACCGAGACGGGTGCGTCGCCGTGATTGACGTTCCAATGCGGGAGGCGGGACGGGAAGGTGATGGCGTCGCCCTCGCGCAGGACGTAGTGCTCGTCGGAGACCCACAGGTCGAGCACGCCCGACAGGATCACGACCACCTCCTCGTCAGAATCGTGGGTGTACGGCTCCTCGCCGGTGCCGCCGCCAGGTGCGATCGTCGAGACGATGACCTGCAGTCGCCCGGCCATGTTCGTCGTCAGGAATTCATCCACTGCCTTGAGGCCCGGGTAGGCGATCCTGCGACGCGCCTCGCGTCGGACGACGCGGCCCGCCTCGGGCTCGTCGGCGAACAGCTGGGCGATCGACAGGTCGAGGGCGCGCGCGATGCGCTGGACCGTGGCGATCGACGGGCTGGTGACCTCGCGCTCGACCTGTGACAGGAAGCTCTCGGTCACGCCTGCCCGCTGCGAGACGTCGCGGAGGGTCAGCCGGCGGGCCTGGCGCAAGGCCCGAATCCGCGCCCCGAGCTGGAGCTCCGTCATCCCGTCTCCCCATCGTGTAACGTCGCGTTTCAAGCCCCTGAAGTATAGGTACAGTCGGCCCGGGGAGTGACACCAGATTGGACCCGGAACGTGCGAATCTCGCAGCGTTCCCGCGTTGACGCTCGGCGTCCTCGCCCGTACCATGCAGCGATCTGTAGCGCGGCTACAGCCTGTCTGCAAGCGCCCCGGAGCCGCACCTCGAGGGCCGCCGTTTGACCGCCTCCCTGACGCCGGACGCCACCATCGGACGTGGAGCAACCGCGGATGGAGTGCACGCGGCCGCGCCTGGCATGACCGAACCGTCGACACCCGATGTCGAGATCGTCGACGTCACGAAGCGCTTCGGAGCGGTCACCGCGGTCGATCGCATGCGCCTGTCGATCGCGCGGGGCGAGTTCTACAGCCTCCTCGGTCCATCCGGCTGCGGCAAGACGACGACCCTGCGGATGATTGCCGGATTCGAGCAACCAACCGAAGGCGAGATCTTCCTCGATGGCAAGCCGATCGCCGGCATCCCGCCCTATCGCCGCAACGTCAACACGGTGTTCCAGCACTACGCGCTCTTCCCGCACATGGACGTCGCCCGGAACGTGGGGTACGGCCTGCGTCAGCGGAAGGTGAGCAAGGGCGATGAAGAGCGGCGCGTGACCGAGGCCATGGCGCTCGTCCGCCTCAGTGGCTACGAGCGTCGGCGAACGTGGGAGATGTCCGGCGGCCAGCAGCAGCGTGTCGCGCTGGCGCGGGCCCTGGTCAATCACCCGACGGTGCTGCTCCTCGACGAACCGCTCGGTGCGCTCGACCTGAAGCTGCGGAAGGAGATGCAGCTCGAGCTGAAGGCGCTCCAGCGCGAGGTCGGCATCACCTTCGTCTACGTCACCCACGACCAGGAAGAAGCGCTGACGATGAGCGACGTCATCGTTGTCATGCGCGATGGCCGGATCCAGCAGCAGGGCAACCCGACGGAGCTCTACGAGCGCCCGACCAACCGGTTCGTTGCCGACTTCCTGGGCAGCTCGAACTTCATTCCGGCGACGGTCGAGGGCTTTGAGCCGGGGACGCGGCGCGCGACCGTCCGCAGCGACCGCGGTCTCGTGCTCCGTGGCGCAGTCACGGACCCGGCCGCGAGCCCCGCGATCGGCGACGCCGTCACCGTGGCCACGCGACCGGAGCGCCTGGAGGTCAGGGCTGCCGACGGCGTGGCGAGCGATTCCGGGCCCGGGTGGACCGAGCTGTCGGGACGAATCAACCAGGGGACCTATCTCGGCGACCACTCGGAATACCGGGTAGCCACCGACCAGGCCGGCGAGCTGATCGTCCGGCGTCAGAACACGGTGGGCGCGGGGAGCGCCCTCGGGGGAGGGCCGGGCGATCCCGTGGTCGTCCGGTGGCACGAGACCGCCAATCTCATCCTTGCTGGGTGAGCTGGCAGACAGGCGTCGTCTCGTCGACGATGCGGAGGAGGAGCACCGGTGGCTGATCAGGATCGCGACGCGTTCATGGCCCGGATGGCCCAGACCAAGGTCAATCGGCGCAGTTTTCTGGCCGCGGCCGGCCTGATCGGCGGAGGCGCCGCTCTCGCCGCCTGCACCGGCAACAGCGGCACGTCGGCGGCACCCGCCAGTGCGGCCGCCGAGGCGACCGCGTCGCCCGAGGCATCCGTGGAAGCCAGCGCTGCCCCGAGCGCGGCCGCCTCGTACGCGATCGAGGACGAGCTCTGGATGCTCAACTGGTCCGGGTACGTCGATCCGGGCAACATGGAGACGTTCAAGGCCGAGTACGGCATCAAGAACTTCCAGTACGACATCTTCGCCAACAACGAGGAGTTGATGGCCAAGCTGTCAGGCGGCGCGACCGGCTACGACATGGCCTGTCCGACGGCCGAATTCATTCCGCAGATGGCCGAGCAGGGATACATCCAGAAGCTGGACTTCAGCCGGATCCCGAACTTCAAGTACATCGATCCGGCGATCCTGAGCCAGAAATGGGATCCCAACAACGAATACCACGTGCCCAAGGACTTCGGCACGACCGGCATCCTCTATCGCTCCAAGATCGTCAAGGAGCCGATCACCTCCTGGAAGGAGTTCTACGACCTCTCCGTCGGCAAGTACAGCGGCAAGGTCGTGATCGTGGACTCGCTCGGCGACGTCCTGGCCATGCCGCTCAAGATGCTCGGCTTCTCGATCAACTCGACCGACCTCGGCGAGCTCGACCAGGCCAAGAAGCTCCTGCTCGATTTGGCACCCCATGTGCTCGCCCTCGACTCGGACACGTACCAGGACAAGCTGGCGTCCGAGGAGGCTGTGCTCTGCCTGGGCTGGACCGGCCCATTGCTCGCGCTGCGGGCAGACCCGAAGACCGCGGATACGAAGTACGTCGTGCCCAGCGAGGGAACGCTCTTCTGGCTCGACACCTGGGTGATGATGGCCGACGCCCCGCATCCGAATGCCACCTACGCCTGGTTCGACTACGTCGAGCGACCCGCCATCCAGGCCATCGAGACCAAGTACACCGGCTATGGGACGCCGAACACCGAGGCGGTGAAGCTGCTTCCGAAGGAGGTCGTCGACGACCCGTCGATCTTCCCACCGGCCGATGTGATGAAGAACCTGGAAGGCGCGGACCCGACCGTCACGGACAACGCCGATCGGCTGGCCGTCTGGACGGAGTTCAAGTCGAGCATCGGCAAGTAGCCACCGTCGATCGATTCGATCTCCGCGGGCGATGACCAGCGCACCGGCGACCGGGCCCCGTGCGTCGGAAGGAGGGCGGGCAAGGTCCGCCCTCCTGACCGGTGCCCTGCTCCTGCCGGCCAGCATCTGGTACTTCGCCCTGCTCGTGGTGCCGATGGCCTTCGTGGTCGTCTTCAGCTTCGGGCAGAAGGCGAAGAACGGCGGCTACACGCCGGCCTTCAGCCTGGACAACTACGGCCAGGTGCTGAAGGGCGCCGATCCGTTCATCGAGAGCCTCAAGCTTGCCTCGGCCGGAACGCTGCTGACCCTCCTGGTCGCCCTCCCGCTCGCCTATTTCCTGGCCACGCGCGCGGGTCGGCACAAGGGACTCTTCATCCTCCTGCTCGTCATCCCGTTCTGGACGAGCTTCCTCATCCGGACCTACAGCTGGCTGATCGTGCTCGGCAAGGGCAACCTCGGCGGGTTCATCGGCGGGCTCCTCGGCAATCCCGATTTCCGGCTGCTCGGGACACCCGGTGCGATCCTGCTGGGCCTCGTCTACGGCTACCTGCCGCTGATGATCTTCCCGCTCTACGTCACCCTCGAACGGATGGATCGCTCCCTGATCGAAGCGTCGAAGGACCTCGGAGCCGGGCGCTGGGCGACCTTCCGGCAGATCACCCTGCCGGTCGCGTTGCCCGGCCTCGTGACCGGCAGCATCCTTGTCTTCATCCCGATGATGGGCGAGTACGTCATTCCCCAGATCCTGGGCTACGGGCGGACGTTCCTGATCGGCAACGCGCTCGTCCTTGATTTCCTCGAGGCCCGCAACTGGCCGCTCGGGTCGGCCAAGGCCGTGATCCTGATCGCGATCATGCTGGTCACGATCAGCGTCTACGTCTGGTTCGTCAACCGAGGCCGCCAGGCGCGTGAGGTCAGCGTCCTGTGAGCGCGCCGGCCGTCAGCGCCACCGGCGCCAGCGTGGCCGCGGGCCGCACGCGACGCGGGCGTGCCCTGGTGGCGGCCGAGCGCATGAACGGGCTGATCGACGGTCTGTTCCGGACGCAGGCCGCGCTCGTCTACACGTTCCTCTACCTGCCGATCGTGATCGTCGTCGTCTTCGCCTTCAACGCCAACCGGCTGGCCACCATCTGGACCGGATTCACGACCGACTGGTTCGGGATCGCGCTCCACGACGGGGTGGTCATCAAGTCGCTCGGAAACAGCGCGGTCATCGCCTTCTCGAACGCGATCCTCGCGACGGCCTTCGGGACGATGGCGGCCCTGGGCCTGCAACGGGTGTCGAAACGGACCCGCCAGGGCTACGACGTGCTGACCTACATCAGCATCATCGTCCCGGAGATCGTGATCGCCCTGGCCACCCTCGTCTTCTTCGCGTCGACGTTCGACGTCGTGAACCCGGTCCTGGCCAGCCTCCAGGGCGGCGGGAAGAACGTCTTCAAGCTCGGGTTCGGCCAGTTCACGATCGTCGCCGCGCATGTCCTCTTCAATACCAGCCTGGTCCTGCTGCTGGTGCGGGCGCGCCTGTCGGGGATGGATCGAACGCTGGTCGAGGCCAGCCAGGACCTCTTCGCCACGCCCTGGCGAACGTTCCGCCAGATCACCTTCCCGCAGCTCCTGCCAGCGATCGTGGCCGGCTTCCTGCTCTCGTTCACGTTCAGCTTCGACGACTACGTCATCACCAACTTCGTGACCGGGCCGGGATCCACGACCCTCCCGATCTATATCTTCGGCCAGGTCAAGCGCGGGGTCAGCCCAGAGACGAACGCGGTGGCCACGATGGTCCTTGCGTTCACCGTTGGCATGCTCCTGGTCGGCCAGGCCGTGCTCGCCTGGCAGGGCCGCCGGACGGGCCGAAGCGGCGGATCGATGGCCTCGATCGTCACCGATCGCTGACAGGATCGAGCCCGGAGATGGCGGGCCCCGCGGGCCAGCCTAGGCCGACAGCCTCGCGGCGGACGCTGGCGCCGGCAGGCCGGCTTCTGCAGCCAGCATGGCGGCCTTGTCTGTCCGCTCCCAGGGAAGGTCGAGCTCGGGCCGTCCAAAGTGGCCGTAGGCCGCGGTCTGACGGTAGATCGGACGCCGCAGGTCGAGGGCCGCGATGATCGAGGCCGGCCGGAGGTCGAACTGGCGCTCGATCAGGGCCTGGATCGCGGTGTCGGGGACTCGCCCGGTCCCGAACGAATCGACGCTGAGGCTGATGGGGCGGGCGATCCCGATCCCGTAGGCGACCTCGACCTCGAAGCGATCGGCCAGGCCGGCCGCGACCACGTTCTTGGCGACCCAGCGGGCCGCGTAGGCCGCCGACCGATCCACCTTGGTCGGGTCCTTGCCGCTGAAGGCACCACCACCATGACGGGCCATCCCGCCGTACGAGTCGACGATGATCTTCCGCCCGGTCAGGCCGGCATCGCCCATCGGGCCGCCGACGACAAAGCGGCCGGTCGGATTGACGTGCATCACCGGGTCGTTCGCGCGGAGCTCACGCGGGATCGACGGCTGGATGACGGCCTCGATGAGGTCGTCCTGGAGCCGATCGACCTGGACGTCCGGGTCGTGCTGGGCCGCAACGACGACGGTCTTCACCGCCACCGGAGTCCCGTGGTTGTACTCGACGGTGACCTGCGTCTTGCCATCGGGTCGGAGATACGGCAGCTGGCCAGACTTCCGGGCTTCGGCGAGGCGGCGCGCCATCCGGTGGGCCATCGCGATCGGCAGCGGCATGAGCTCGGGCGTCTCGCGGCAGGCAAAGCCGAACATCATCCCCTGGTCGCCGGCCCCGATTTCGCCGGCATCGGCCTTGTCGCCTCGGCTCTCGAGCGCTGCGTCGACGCCCATCTTGATATCCGGGGACTGCTCCTTGATCGAGATCAGGGTTCCGCAGGTCTGGTAGTCGAAGCCGTATTCGGCCTTCGTGTAGCC
>JAXDKX010000374.1:0-4075 GCA_034666905.1 Chloroflexota bacterium
CAGCGGCGACACGTGCCGGTTCCAGGATGTCGATCTCCATCGGCGAGTCGGTCAAGGCCGCGACCTTCAGGCCTGACCCATGCTGCGATGCGAGGTCGGCCAGGCTTTCGGCCGGGCCGCCGTCGGCTTCGTCACGCCAGGCGTCGGCGACCGTACGGACCGCTTCGATGGCGAACGACGTCGTCACGTGGCCGGTCACCGTATCGGCGTCGATGAGCAGGACGGACTTGCCCTTGCGGCCCTGGAGGGTTGCCGCGAGGTTGGTCGCCACGGTCGTCTTGCCGACGCCGCCCTTGGGATTGAAGACGGCAATGACGGTCGCGCGGTGGTTCCAGCTGTCGTGCCCGGCGGGACCGACCTGGAGGACGGGGCCGCTGCCGTCGTCGACGGTCTCGCGGCGGATGCACATCGCCTCGACCCGCCAGCGGATCGAGTCGGCCGCGTACGGCCGGGTGAAGTATTCGTTGCCGCTGCCGTCGTCGTCCATGAGGGCCAGGCGCTCGTAGGCGTCGCTCGAAACGACGATCAGGGCCGGGACCGGTCGATCCGCGGTCTGGAGGGCCGTCCAATAGTCGGCGGCGGTCTCGTCCTCGGACTCGCCGTCGAGGATCGCGACGGCCACGTCGCGCCGGGCCGCCAGGGCCGTGATCAGCTCGCTTGGATCCTCGACCACGACAACCTCGAACCCGGCCTCGAGCAATTCGGACCTGACAGGGTCCGATTCGTTCGGTGGAAGGGCGATGACGATGGCTGGTCGGGACACTGGATATCTCCTCGTCGATCTCTTGGGGTTGTCAGCCGGCCGCGTCGCGATCCTGCGCCGAGATCTGGATCTCAACGTCGGACTCGCTGGTGATCTTCGAATCGAAGCCGGAAAGCGTCAGGATGGCGGGGCCCAGGGCGAGCCCTGCGTCGTGGCCTACCGTGAAGATGAATTCGCCGTCCGGCCCGGAGGCGACGGCGATCGACGATACGCCGTCGATCCGGGTCAGGCTGCGCTTGAAGTTGGCGATGCTGGCGACGCTGACCAGCCCACCGACCAGGACGCGCGTGGAGGCCGTGTGATCCGGTGTCAGGGGCGCTACGGCCAGCGGTGTCTCCGCGCCAATCGAGGCGCTGCCCGCGGCGGTGTCGGTTGCGGCCGCCGTCTCATCGTCCTCGTCGCCCAGGGTGCCCAGGTCGCCGCTGAACGAGGCCGCCTCGGCTTCCGCGGCGGCGAAGTCGATCTCCGCCCCGGTTGTCGCCGGCGTGCCTCGCGACAGGTCGGGCGCCGGGGTCGGTGCCATCGAGGGCGCCTCGGCGACCATCCCGGCGAGCACGTCCTGGAGGCTTGGTGGATCGGGCATCGTCTCGGCCATGGTGGCGATGCGCGTTGGGTCCTCCTCGGCGTTGAGCCGCTCGAAGAACGCCGTCATGTCGGCCTCGAAGGCCGCGACAACCACGGCAATCCGCTGTGCGCGGGTCTCCACCGTGACCGCGTTGGCCTCCATCTCGGCATCGAGTCCGGTCTTTCGCCCGGCGACACGCGCCTCGGTCTCTTCCCGGACGCGCGCGATCTCGGCCTTCGACCATTCGCGGATGGCGGCCACGTCGTCGTCGGCCTGGCGGCGGAGGGCAGCCACCTCTTCGGTGGCGGTCGCGTGCAGCTCTTCGACTACCGTCTTGGCATCGATCTCGAAGCGGGCCATGGTCTCGTTGCGGGAGTGTTCGGCCGCGGCCTGCATCGCGCGGCTCAGCTCGGCCATGAACTTGGTCGCGCGGCGCGCCGGCGCGCCATCGGCCGCCATAGCGACGCTGGCTTCGGCTGGCGCCAGGACTGGAGCCTCGATTTCGGTCATATCGGTGTGCCCGGTCTCCTGCGTGTGGTGGCCATCGGCCTCGCCCGTTCCAGCGGTCCATGGAAGCCGTAGTGAAGGTCGTGTCTCGATGCTTGCCATGGGCGGGAACCTCTTGGACGGATGGTCGGACAGAGCAGTCCGATCTCCGGTGCGTGCACGCATCGTGTCAGCGGCGATGGGTCCGGTGCAGTTGGCTAGTGGTACCAGCGGTCCGGGCTAGTGGTACCGGCCCGCCAATCCGGAGTGGCGGGCTACCATGAGGCGATGAGCCTTCCGATCGGGTTCGATGGGCGGCCGGGCGTGACGGACACGCTCGGTCGAGCGCTTCGCGATCTGCGCATCTCCGTGACGGATCGCTGCAACTTCCGCTGCACGTACTGCATGCCGAAGGAGATCTTCGGCCGCGATTTCGAGTTCCTGCCGAAGGACCAGGTCCTGACCTTCGAGGAGATCGAGCGACTCGCCCGCGTTTTCGTCGGCCTCGGCGTCGAGAAGGTGCGGATCACCGGCGGCGAGCCCCTCGTTCGCCGAAACCTGCCGGACCTGATCGCGATGCTCGCGGCGCTGCGACGTCCGGATGGCGAGGCCCTGGATCTGACCCTGACCACCAATGCCTCCGCGCTGCGGGCGCTCGCGCAACCCCTCGCGGATGCCGGCCTCCGCCGGGTCACCGTGAGCCTCGATTCGCTCGACGACGCGACGTTCGGCGCAATGAACGGGATCGACTTCCCGGTCGACCGCGTCCTCGACGGGATCGCGGCCGCAGCCGAAGCCGGGCTTGCCCCGATCAAGGTCAACATGGTCGTCCGGCGCGGAATCAACGAGTCGAGCATCCTGCCCATGGCTGCGTGGGCGCGTGATGAAGGCGTGATCCTGCGGTTCATCGAATACATGGACGTCGGTCACTCGAACGGTTGGCGGCTCGACGAGGTCGTGCCGGCTGCCGAGCTGGTCGAGATGATCGGGGAGGTCTGGCCGGTCGAGCCGGCCGATCCCCTCTACCGCGGCGAGGTCGCGGGTCGCTGGCGGTACACCGACGGAGGGGGCGAGTTCGGCGTGATCGCCTCGGTCACCCAGCCCTTCTGTCGTGACTGCACCCGGGCAAGGGTCTCCGCCGACGGCAAGATCTACACCTGCCTCTTCGCGGTCGACGGTCTCGATGCCCGGGCGGTGCTGCGCTCCGGCGCTTCCGACCCCGAGCTGGCCGCGTTCGTCGAGTCGATCTGGGCACGGCGGAGCGATCGCTATTCCGAGCTGCGCTCGGCCGCGACGTCCACGCTGCCGAAGATCGAGATGTTCGCGATGGGCGGCTGATGGCCGGCTGCGGACGGACCTCCCGATCGACCTGGGGCGACCCAGGGCGTTGTCCACAGGCCGTCCACAGCCCTCGACAACTCGTGGAAGGCGTCAACCGGCGAGCGCCTGACTTGGTGGATAACCGCGTTGACCGTCTTCGCGGGCCGCGGCTACCGTAGGTCTCAGCCCGAAGGGGCCGACAGGATCGAAGGACCCGAGATCGCATCAAGGACCTTCGCTCCTCCGCCGGTCGCTTCGGGCGCTTCGTTAGCCGTCTGCGGGGCCGTCTCACCGCGGGCGTGCAGAACGGTGCGCGCCCGACGGGACGTGATCGGCATCCCGGTGTCGATACTTCCGTCGGGCCGACGAAGCCAAGCGGCCTCGACCGTCTGAGCATGGACAGGTTTCGGAGGCCCTCGTGACCCACTCGACCACGCGCGTCGACCCGTCGCAGGCGATTCCCCCGGCTGCCCAGCCGGAACGACTGGCCGCGCTCGTCGCGGCCGTTCGCGCCCGCACCCCGCTGGTTCCGGACCTCGGGATCGTCCTCGGATCGGGCCTGGGCGGCCTGGCCGACGAGCTCGAGTCGCCAGTCTCGATCCCCTTTGGGGAGCTGCCGGGCTGGCCACCGGCAACGGCACCGGGACACGCCGGGCGGCTGCTGCTCGGACAGCTCGGCGGCCGGACGGTCGTCATGCTCCAGGGCAGGTTTCACCTCTATGAAGGCAACGATCCTGGCCTGGTCGTCCAGCCGGTCCTGCTCTTCCGCGCGCTCGGGGCACGCATCGTGATCCTGACCAATGCGGCCGGCGGGCTGGACCCGAGCTTCGGGCCGGGCACCCTGATGGTGATGCGCGACCACATCAACCTGACCGGCCGGAGCCCCCTCATCGGTCCGAATGCCGACGAGCTCGGCCCAAGGTTTCCTGATCTGACCGATG
>JAXDKX010000375.1:0-3006 GCA_034666905.1 Chloroflexota bacterium
CACGTTGCCCTCCCAGAGCCATTCGGTCGGGAGCCGGGTCACGGTTCGATCGTGACCTTGATGCCCTCGCCACGTGACACGATACCGATTGCGTCGAGAACACCGTCAAGCGGGAGGCGGGGGGTGATCAGATCCTTGACCGGCACCTTTCCGCTGGCGATCAGGCCGAGGGCCTGCTTGTTGTGGCTGGGGCTCGAGCCGTTGGCGCCGACGATCGTCAGCTCTCGGTAGTGGACGAGGTTCGAATCGAGGGTGATCGTGGGGTGATCCTTCGGCAGGCCGCCGAAGAATGAGATCCGGCCGCGGCGGGCGACCATCCGCAGTGCGTCCTCCTGGGCCTTGCCGGAGGCAGCCGCGGTGATCGCCACATCGACGCCGCGCCCGCCCGTCAGCTCGAGAATCGTCGCCACCGCGTCGACCTCGCTGCCGCAGATCGCGGCATCCGGTGAGACGACCGCCGCGGACATGTCGAGTCGCTGTCGGCTGAGCTCGACGAGGAACACGCGCGCCGCGCCATTTGCGCGCGCCAGGCGAACGTGGATGCAGCCAATCGGACCGGCGCCGACGACGACAACGTCGTCTCCCGGGCCGACCCGGGCCAGCTCCTGGGCGTTGATCGCGCAGGCAAACGGCTCGGCGACCGAGGCCTCGTCGAAGCCGACGCCGTCTGGAATGCGATTCAGACCGTCGACGCGGAGCACCGCCTCGGGGACGATGAGGTACTCGGCGAACCCGCCGTCGTACTGGTAGCCGATCGACGTCTGGTTCGGACAGATCGTCATCCAGCCGCGGAGGCAGTCCGGGCACGTCCCGTCGGGAATGGCCGCGATCACCTGGACGTGATCGCCGACCTTCCAGGGCGTGCCGTCGGAGGGCGGCCCCACGTCTGAGCCGATCTCGACGATCTCGCCTGCGATTTCGTGGCCCATGACCCGCGGCGGATCGATGTTCTGGTGGCCGGAGCGGAAGATCTTCACATCCGTCCCGCAGGTCGAGCAGTTGCGAACCCGGATCTTGACCTCGGCTGGACCGGGCGTCGGTTCGGGGATGTCCTCGATCCGGATATCGCCAGGGGCGTAGAAACGGGCGACCTTCATCGGTGCTCCTCGGTCGTGGCCCGGCTGCCGGGGTTCAGGCGTGCCAGGACATCGTCCACGCTGGTCGCCGTGCGGAGAGCCTCGGCGGCATCCGGCTCGACGAGGACCTCGGCGAGCGCCGAGAGCACCTCGACGTGCTCGTCGCCGCTCGCCGCGATGGGAATGCAGAGATAGACGGTCTCGCCGTCCCAGTCGACCCCGTCCGGGTACTGGATGAACCCGAGCGCGGTTCGCCGAACCAGCGCCCGGGCCTGATCGGTGCCATGCGGGATCGCCACGCCCTCGCCCATATAGGTCGAGATCTGGCTCTCACGCTCCAGGATCGCAGCGGCATAGCCTTCCTCAACAGCTCCGATCTCCTCGAGCAGCGCCCCCGACTGGCGCAGCGCAGCGAGCTTGTCGTCGGCGTGCTGCGCCAGTCGAATCGCCTCTCGAACGAGGACGCCGCCTCCGGGTGGAGGCGGCATCGCGTCAGCCGGCAAGGTCACCTCCATCCCGGATGGCCTGTTCGACGCGGTCGAAGGCCGGGTCACCCATGAAGAGCTGGAACGGGACCACGACCGCGCCCGGGGCCATCCCCTGGGCGCGCTGCGCGAGCCCCGCGTGCGTGATCACTACCTGGGCGTCGGCCGGGATCGAATTGACCGGCAGATGATCGACGGCGACGTCGTACTTCTTGAGCCGGTTCCGCATCTGGCTGGCCACCATGACACTGCTGCCCATGCCTGCGTCGCAGGCAACGACAACCTTGCGAATGTCCCGGCCGTTCACCTGTGGCATGTCGATCACGCTCCTGATGGGGTTGGGGCAGTTGGGAGCGCCGGAGCGGCACCCGTGGTGGCAGCTTCGATGACCGGCTCCTCGGATCGGCCGAAGCCGAGCAGCATCGAGGCCGCGCCGAACGAAACAGCGGTGGCAATGATGATGTCGAGCAGGACGCCGACATAGCCATCCTTGGGCGTTACGGCGAGGTAGGCAAAGATGCTGCCGGGCGATGGCGTGGCGACGAGGCCGGCGCCGGTGACGACCGCGGTGAAGACGCCGGCGGCGCCACCCAGGATCGCGGCGATGATCAGTCGAGGTCGCATCAGCACGTACGGGAAGTAGATCTCATGGATTCCACCGAAGAAGTGGATGATGATCGCTCCGGGCGTGCTTGGCCGCAGGGATCGCGGGCCGAAGAAGAGGTAGGCGAGCAGGATCCCGAGGCCGGGCCCTGGATTCGTCTCGATCATGAACAGGATCGACTTGCCGTTTGCCACCGACTGGGCGACGCCAAGCGGCGCCAGAACCCCGTGGTTGATCGCGTTGTTCAGGAACAGGACCTTGGCGGGCTCGACGACGATCGAGACGAGCGGCAGGAGGTTGTTCGTCACGAGCGTGTTGACGACGTTGCCGGCCGCGGTTGCGATGTTTTCGACGATCGGTCCCACCGCGAGGAGGCCGAGAACCGCCATCACGAGGCCGAGGATTCCGGCGCTGAAGTTGTCGACCAGCATCTCGAACCCGGACTTGGTCCGCTGCTGGACGTACCCGTCGATCATCTTGAGGAGGAAGGCGGCCAGGGGGCCGATGATCATCGCGCCGAGGAACATCGGGATGTCGGTCCCGACCACGACGCCCATCGTCGCCACGGCGCCGATGACCGCGCCGCGCTGACCGTGGACGAGGCGTCCGCCGGTGTAGCCGATGAGGACCGGCAGGAGCACGTTGATGATCGGCCCGACAAGCGCGGCAAGTTGCTTGTTCGGCCACCAGCCGGTCGGGATGAAGATCGCGGTAATGAGGCCCCAGGCGATGAATGCCGAGATGTTCGGCATGATCATGCCGGCCAGGTAGCCGCCGATTCGTTGGATCGTGGCCTGGACTCCAGGCCCCTCCCGGTGCTTGAGATCAGCCACTGTGGTCA
>JAXDKX010000376.1:0-3671 GCA_034666905.1 Chloroflexota bacterium
CCGGGAAGACCGCCGTCGGGAGCCCGGCCGCGGCCCAGACCACCGGATAGCGGCCCAGATCCGGATCCATGATCACCCGCGTCGGTCGCAGGTGGCCGATCGGGGGAATGCCGCCGATCGTGAAGCCAGTCAGGTCGTGGGCCTCGCGAGCGGAGGCGCGGCGGAGATCGGACTCGCCGGTGACCGCGGCCAGGCGGGCGAGATCGACTCGATTGGGGCCGGAGACCAGGCAGAGCAGCGGTTCCGGCCCGTCGTCCGAGGTCACGACGAACACCAGGGACTTGACGATCTGCCCGAGCTCGGCCCCGACGGCGGCGGCCGCCTCGGCCGCGGTGTGGGTCGACTCCGTGAAGGTTGTCACGTCGAGCGTGACACCCTTGCGGGCGGCGGCATCCAGGACGCGTTGGATCGCGGGATGCACAGGGGCGTCGGGCACGGCCGGAGTCTAGCATCGCCCTTCGCCCCGGATGGAGGCGCGGTAGGATCGCCGCCACCATGCAGGCCCTGATCCTCGCCGACGGCGATGCGCCCATCCGGAGCGACCTCGACGCCGCCTGGCCGGGGTGGGACAGCGACATCGGGCTGGTGATCGCGGCGGATGGCGGCGCTCGCCACGCGGATGCCCTCGGCGTGGCCATCGACGCCTGGGTCGGGGACGGCGATTCGATCGGCTCGGCCGCCCTGGACGCACTCGCGGCGCGCGGTATCCCCGTCGAGCGAAGTCGCGAGGACAAGGATGAATCGGACACGGAGCTGGCCATCCTCGCGGCCCTCCGCCGCGGAGCGAGCGGCGTCGTGGTGGTCGGAGCCCTCGGTGGCGAGCGCGTCGATCACACCCTCGCCAACGTTGGTCTCCTCGCGTTGCCGGCGCTCGCCGGCAAGCCGGCGATCCTGGTCGACGCCCGGTCACGCGTCTCGCTGGTTCGGGCTCCCGGGCCGGACGATGCACCGGTCAGGCGCACCCTGGTCGGTCGTGAGGGCGATCTCGTGTCGCTTCTCCCGATGGGCCCGGGCGTTGTCGGTGTGACCACCACGGGACTCCGCTTTCCGCTCGGCGACGAGCCGCTGCCGGAGGGACCGGCCCGCGGCCTGTCGAACGTCCGGGTCGCGCCGGCAGCCTCGGTCGTCGTCCGTCGGGGCCTGCTGTTGATCGTGGAATCGCCTGCTAGGCTTGGCCCATGAGCATGCCTGCCGTAGGCGATCCCGCTCCCGAGGTCGCCCTTCCGGATGAGACCGGAGCCACCCACAAGCTGTCGGATCAGCGTGGCCGCTGGACGATCCTCTATTTCTATCCGGCTGACGACACGCCCGGCTGCACGACCGAGGCATGCGAGTTCCGCGAGCTGAACGACACGATCCACGAGCGCGGCGCGGACGTCTGGGGCGTGAGCCCCCAGGGCCAGTCCAGCAAGCGCGCCTTCCGCGAGAAGTTCCAGCTTCCGTTCCTGCTCCTGGCCGACGAGCGCCATGAAGCCGCCGACGCCTACGGCTCCTGGGTCGAGAAGAACAACTACGGCCGGACGTCGTGGGGAACGGCGCGGACGACCTTCCTGATCGCGCCCGATGGCCGGATCGCCCGGGTCTGGCCCAAGGTCAAGGCTGCCGGTCATGCCGAGGAGGTCCTGGCCGCCCTGGACGAGCTGGGCGCAACCGCCGCGTGATCGCTGGCGTGAAGGAGGCTTCGCTCGTGGGGGGAGACGAGCGAAGCCTCGGCCGGAAGCGTACTGCCGGGTCATGGTCGCTGCAACACGAACGAGCGCGCGATGCCGCGCGCAGCTGTCGCCCATGACGGCGCCCTCAGAACCGGTCGACCACGCCTGGCGGCCGCTTCGTTTCATGCTGATCGCGGCTCACCCGGACGATGCCGAATTCGGGCCCGCGGGCACCGCGGCGCGCTGGATCGACGCGGGCTCCGAGGGCTGGCTGGTCTGTTGCACCAGTGGGGACCAGGGCGGTGAGGACCCCGACGCCGACCCGCTGGCCCTGGCGGCAGTCCGCGAAGCCGAGCAACGATCGGCTGCGGTGACCATCGGCTATGCCGGCGTCACGTTCCTGCATCAGCCGGATGGGGCGCTCGCCAACGACCTCGCCCTGCGCGAGCAGCTCGTTCGCGAGATCCGGACCTTCCGGCCGGATGCCGTCCTTGCCACCGACCCGGACACGCTCTTCTACAAGGACGGCGGCATCAACCATACCGACCACCGGGCGGCCGGGATGGCCGCCGTCGACGCCGTCTATCCGGCCGCCCGCAACCCGATGGCCTTTCCGTCGCTCGCCCGGTCCGGGCTGGCTGCCCATCGGGTCCGCCGGCTCTACCTCTTCTGGTCCGATCGACCCGATACCTGGGTTGACATCTCGGCGACGCTCGAGCGCAAGCTCGAGGCACTGCGGGCACACGCCAGCCAGATCCACGACGCGGCCGCGCTCGATGGGCGGATTCGCAGCTGGATGGCCGAAGAGGGCGAGCGCATCCATGCCACGGCCGCGGAGGCGCTTCGCCTGATCGTGATCGACGACGACGAGGACGAAGCGAAGGGCTGAACCCGGCTCAGGCGTCCTGCAGCAGGAGCGGCCGAATCCTGCCCCATTGGTTCCACAGGTCGGCGAGCGCATCCGCCCGCCGGCCCAGCATCGACACCATCTCGCCCAGGGTGAGCTCGCCGGCATTACCGGCGACGTACTCGTCCGTCGCGACGCGAACCTCGCTCAGCAGCTCCCGGCTGGCGGCCTCGTCCGGCCAATGGCGCACGCGGATCGGGTCCAGCCCGGCATAGCCCAGGGCCATGGACAGGTCGCGTTGCGACGGCACCCGGTCATCCACCCAGCCGCCGCGCCCGTCGAACCGGTAGCCGAGCGATCCGAGGGCGCGGACGATGTCACGCGACTGGCTTCGGTTGAATGGGCCCCAGAAGGGATCGTCGGCCGGGAACCCCAATGCGCCCGCATCGATCGCGTCGGCAACGATCGCATCGAGGAGCTCAGCGACGAGCTGCGCCCAATGGGGCGCCTGGTCGGGCTCGTCCGCGGCCAACGCGTCGACGATGGCCGCTGTCGCCGCCGGATCGCCTCGCAGCATGCGGAAGATCCGCGGCGTGGCCCCGGTCTCGATCGCGACCGCGAGGGTCTCGGCTTCCAGCCCCTCCTCCTGGAGCACCGTCGGCGGGACGGTCGCGGCCGGGCCCGCATCCGCGCCCTGGCGCTCGTCGCACTCGGCGACGGCGATGCGTGCCGCCGTGCATGCCGCCTCGGCGGTGTCGGCGCCGATCCGCGCCGCGTCGGCCTCGAGGCTGAGCTGCTCGATCGTCGCTCCGACGGCATTGGCCGCCGCGCGTTCGCGTGCGATCGTTGCCGTGGCATCTCGAAGCTCGGTGTTGATTCGGTTGATCTCGCGCAGCCAGTCGCGCGCAGCGGCCTCCACGGCCTCGGCATTCGGGGCAGCGCGGTTCCCGGTTCGGAAGTTCCGTTGTGCCTCTTCCTTGGCAGCCCGGATCGTGCGCGGATTCCCGCGCTCGGTCGCCTCGGCCGCGGCGGCCTCGTAGCCGTCCGACGCTCTCTTGGCGACGCGCAATGCCTCCGCTGCCTCCACCGCGCGAATGCGGGCCCGGGTCGCGACCTCACACCGCTCGCCGGCCACGCGGCGCTCCTCGGCGCAGCGTCCCGTGTCGGCTGGC
>JAXDKX010000377.1:0-2828 GCA_034666905.1 Chloroflexota bacterium
GCGGCCCTTGTCGATCAGCGCGATCTCGCCGAGAAACTCGCCAGGTCCCAGGCTGTTGACCTTCTGGCCGCCCCGTTCGATGCGGACGTGCCCGTCGACGATCAGGAAGAACTCCTCGCCGAAGGCGCCTTCGCGCATCAGCGTGTAGCCATCCGGCACGTCCACTTCATCCGCCAGCGTCCCGATCTGCTCGAGGCTCTTGCCCTTGCAGCCGGCGAACAGCGGCACGCGCCGCAGCAGGTCGAGCTTCGCGTTCGTGTCCGCCACTTCGTCGCCTCCATACCGGCATCACCAATCCGAGACGGGCATTACAACACGCGGAGTCGCGGACGAACAGGGCTGCCCGCGAGCCCGTGTCAGGCGCCGAGGCCCGCCAGGCCCGGCAGGCGCAGTCGGTGGCCACGCGGCAGTGGCGACGGCCGCAGATCCTCGTGATTGGTCGGCCGGCCGAGGAAGAAGCCCTGGCCGAGGTCGCACCCGAGCGCCGTGAGCTGGTCGAGCTGGGCGGCGGTCTCGATCCCCTCACCGATCGTCGTCAGGCCGAGGCGGCGCGCGAGCGCGATGATGGCGGACGCGATGGCCTCGTCCGGCCCCGCCTGCTGCAGGGCGATGACGAACGAGCGGTCGATCTTGACGATGTCGATCGGCAGGCGAGCGAGGTAGCTCAAGGCTGAATAGCCCGTCCCGAAGTCGTCGATTGCCAGCCGCACGCCGCGCTCGCTCAGCTTCTGAAGCACTGGACGGGCGGTGTCGATGTCGAGGAGAGACGACTCGGTGATTTCGATGATCAGGCGGTCCGGGCCGAGGCCGCTGGTCGAAAGCGCGCGCCCGATGCGGCTCACGATGTCCGGCCGAACGAGCTGGCTCGGCGACATGTTGACGCTGACCCACGGGCGATCGCCGGAGTTGCCCCAGGCGGCCGTTGCCCGGCACGCCTCGTCGACCACCCAGTCAGTGAGTGAGGTGATCAACCCGCTCGACTCGGCGATGGCGATGAACTGCCCTGGCGGGATGAGCCGCCCGTCACGCAGCCAGCGAACGAGCGCCTCGTATCCGACCGTCCGACCCGTCCGCAGGTCAACGACCGGCTGAAAGTGGAGCCGGAGATCTCCGCGGGCGATGCCTGCTGCCAGGTCGGTCCGCAGCTGGAACTCGGCCTGCGCCGCGACCTGCATCGACGGCTCGAACATCGCGACGCGACCCTTGCCACCATGCTTCGCCTCGTACATCGCGACATCCGCGTTGCGCACCAGGTCGTCGGCATTGCGGTCGTCGGCACCGGCCACCGCGAGACCGATGCTGGCCCGCACGTTCAGTCTCCGACCACCGATGTCGAACGGTTGCGTGAGCGTCTCGAGGACCCGTTCGGCAACGCGGATGGCCACCGATGGGTCGGCGCAGGCCGGCAAGGTGATGACGAACTCGTCGCCACCGAAGCGGGCCGCCATGTCGCCTTCACGAACCGCGCCGCGCAATCGCTGGCCGACGGCGACGTGTTTCTCGTCGCCCGCCTCATGTCCGAAGTTGTCGTTGATGCCCTTGAAATCGTCGAGGTCGAGCAACAGGACCGCCAGCTGGCGGTCGGAGGATCGATTGGCGAAGTCGGCCGCCAGGCGCTCGTTGAACAGGCTCCGGTTCGGCAGCGAGGTCAGCCCGTCGTACAGCGCCTGGCGTCGGAGCAACGCCATCAGCGAGTCACGCTCGTGCAGGCTCCCTCGAAGCTGGCCCAGGGCGTCGCCGAGACGGGCGATCACGAGGAGGCCGATAGCCGAGCCCCCGATGAGGTATGGCGCTGGATCGATCTGGCGGCCGAGCAGGACCTCGATCGCCAGTGTCGCCGGATTGACCAGCAGAGCGGCAGCGAGCACCAGGATTCGCCGGCGGCTGATGTGCCGGATGTCGCGCTGGCGTTCCGGGGCGATCGCCATCGAGGGATGAAGGGCCGCGGCGCCCATGAACGACAGTTCCGCGAACTGCGCGAGCAGCGAGAGCCCGGTGAACGCGTTGGGCCCGATGAGCCCGCGCATGATCTCCAGGAAGATGATGCCGTTCGAAGCGAGGACGATCAGGACGACGAGTCGCGTGGCGGGACGGTGGGCCCCGCGGAGGAACCACATGCGGGCGACGATCGCCAGTGCGGTCAGCGTCGGATAGAAGACTGCGGCGGTGAGGAAGGAGCTCTGCTGAATTCCCACGACGAACGGGGCAAAGCCGAACGCCCAGATCAATACACCGGTCCCCGACGTAACGATCGCCGCATCGAGGACCGCTGCCCGGTCGCCACCGGGGATCCGGCCGCGAACCAGGAGGATGAAACCAGCGAACCCAGCTACCGAGCCGATCGCGGTCAGGGCCTGGCCGAGCACGCCAACAGCGCCGGCAGCCGGAATGAAGATCACGCCGATCGTGGTGAGCAGGGTGCAACCAGCGAGGAGCAGCCATGGCAGCCGACTTGCCGGGCGATTCATCCGGACGCCGCCCAGGATGGCTCCGGTGGCGGCCAGGCCCGTCAATCCCAGCATCGGCTGGAGGACCTTCCCGTCACTCAGGAGCGCTTCGCCAAGGGCGACGCCAAGGCCAATCCCGAGGAAGACCAGCCACGCGTGCGGACGGCCGGTCGCGAACTCGGTGCGCGCCGCTGCGAACCGAGACTCGGCCGGAGGTCCCAGGCCTTGCATTCCCATTGCCCGAGTGTCGTCTACCGCGTGTCAGAACGATATGGACCTTACGGCTGGTGCGTTCTGACCTCCGTCGGGTCACGAACCTGCTTGATGGCGCCCCCGGACGGACTCGAACCCCCAGCAGCAACGCAGCGTTCTGGACTGGTA
>JAXDKX010000378.1:0-3600 GCA_034666905.1 Chloroflexota bacterium
GCCCGCCTGAACCGATCGTTCGGGCTGACGACGATGCGCGGCCGCCACGTCTCGGTCAGCGGTTCGTCCATCCGGTTCCGGTTCCGGGGAAAGTCCGGACAGCATCACGAGGTGGACATCCGGGACCGCCGGCTCGCCGGCGTGGTCCGGCGCTGCCAGGAATTACCTGGCCAGGAGCTCTTCCAGTACCTGGACGAGGATGGCCAGGCCGTCGACGTGACGTCGGACGATGTCAACGCCTACCTGCAGGACGCCTCAGGCTCGGACGTGACCACGAGGGACTTCCGGATCTGGGCCGGAACCGTCCTCGCATATCGAGCCCTGAGCGCGCTCGAGCCAGCTGGTGACGAACGCATTGCGCGAAGGAACATCGTGGACGCCGTACGGGTGTCGGCCGGGCAGCTCGGGAACACTGAAGCCGTGGCCCGTCGCAGCTACGTCCACCCCGCGGTCCTGGAGGCCTACCTCGACGGGAACATCCCAGGCCCGAAGCCGAAGCGCGCGGCCGAGCCGCCCGATCCCCTGTCCTCCTCCGATGTTGATCCGGCGGCCGAAGCCGCGGTCCTCGCCCTCCTCACCGGGCCGCTCGAACGCGATGCGAGACGATCGGTGCGGGCGGCCAGGTCAGGCCGAGCGGCGAATGGGCGCGGGCGGTGAGGTTGGCAGGGCGAAACCGACCTCCGCGCCGCCGCCCAGTCTCGGCCTGACCCAGCTCCGGCCGCGCATGGCCTCCACCAGTCGGCTTGCGGCGAACAAGGCGAACCCACCTTCGCCAGCCAGGGCTGAACGGGCCCGCAGCCTGCCAGGCTGTGCGGGACGCCTCTCGATCCGTGGCGACCCCGAATCGAGGAATCGGACGGCCACCTCGTCGTCCGCCGTGTCGACGGCGATCTCGATCGGGCTGCCGGTCGCGGATTCGGCGATCGCGTTCGCCAGCAGGTTGCGCACGAGGTGGACGACGAGGTCCTCGTCCACCCCGTCCACGGTGGCGTCCCTCGAGCCGAGATAGCGGATCCGCAGGCGGGCATCGCGGAGAAGCTCGCGTTCGATGGCGGCCACGACCAGGTGGCCAACCGCGACCGGCTCGCCGACAGGGTGGAGATCGCCTCGCTCGGCTTTGAGCAGGACGAGGAGGTCCTCGACGATCCGGTACAGGTGCTCGGCCTCGTGCCCGACGTCGGCCGCCAGGGCGCGCCGCCGTTCGTCGGGCAGGTCCCTGGTCGCCAGCAGGTGCGCGCCGCCGTAGATCGTTGTCATCGGGGTGCGTAATTCGTGCGACAGGGCGCCCAGGATCTGCTTGCCGCCGAGGTCGGCCGGCCAGCTCGAACGGCGCGCACGTCGGCGCGGCGGTTGAGCTTCGTTCGGATCAGGCGCAGGAATCCGCGGCATGGTAGCCATGATGGCAAGCCCCGCGCCGGCTGGTCCTCATCGCGGCCATCGGTGTCGTTGCGATTGCCTCGCTAACGCCGAGCGCACGTCTATGCGCCCGCGAAGGAGGACGCTCAGGGCTTGGCGAGCGTTCCCGGGCGTCCGGCGCGCTGGAGCCAGCCCTGGTTGGCTCGGTCGAAGAGTGTCAGGCCCATCGTCGCAGCGGGCAGCAAGGCCCCGGCGACCAGCACGCGATTCGCTCCGCCGAACAGCAGGCCCATGGCGAATCCGAACGACAGCGCGCTGCCCACGATGAGCATCTCGTCACTGCCCGCATTGATGCGGCGATTCGCGTTCGCGAGCGCTGACTGCGTGGCCGCAGCCACGACGGGCAGCCTCGCCACGGCGTCGCCGGCCGCAGTCGTGACGGTTCCGGCAGCGCCGGAGACCGCCTCGCCCATGACCGCGATGCGCCGGCGCGGGCTCTCGTCGATATCCGCCGCTGGGCGACGAGTCGTGGATTGTACGGTGGCCATGACGATCTCCTTCTCGCGCTGACCCGGCCGATCTGGCTGCTGATTGCCCCGGAAACGGCGACGGACGACCCGGGGAGGGGGCCCGGGTCGTCCGATCAAGTCCGGTGGAAAAACGCCCCGTCACAAGCGTTCCCGGACGATTTGTACGCGTTGTGGCATTGACTCTATGAGCCGCAACCCTCCATTCCGGTATCGGCGCGCCGACGGAACCTTGCAATCGCATAACGGTGGCAAATCCCCTGGGTGCCGGTTCGGAAGGAAGCGTCGGCCCCCAGCCCCCAGTGGCAGGGGACCGACTGGCACGAGCCTGCGACACGGGCGCTTCGATCGCGCAACGCAAGGCCCGTGCCACCTAACAACGAGATTTCGGCGGCCGTACTGCAAGCCATCTGTGATGTCGGAGCGGGTACAGCGCGCGCGCACACGGGATGGCGCGGCATGGATTGTTCGGTGGCCAATACCGTTCGATTTCGACATTGGAGGATCCCCATCGATGCTTCGCCCACGCATCGCCCAGAAGACCCTCCCGGGGTTGGCCGGGCCCCGCACCGACCAGGCGTCGGATCGAGCGATGGAGGTCCTGCAGTACGGCATGGCGATCCTGGCCCTTGCCGTAGCCACGGTCCTCGCGCTCCTGCGCTGACGGTGCCGGTGCGCCGGATCGGGGCGCGCCGATCGGCTACTCGTCGAGCTCCGGCAGCGCGAATCCAAACTCAGCCCCACGGCCGGGACGTGGCGTAGCCCAGATCCGCCCGCCCATCGCCCGCATCAGGCGAGCACAGACGAACAGCCCGATGCCTGCGCCTCCGGCGGTACCGGCGGTACCTGGCGATCGGTAGAACAGTTCAAAGAGGCGTTCGGTCTCCTCCACCGGGAAGCCAGGTCCGCCGTCCAGCACGCGAACGATCACCTCCCGGTCACCGGATTCCGCTCGGATGACGACCGTCGAGTCCATGCCGCCATATTTGGCGGCATTCGACAGGAGGTTCCGGATCACCTGCTCGACGTACGTCGGATCGGCGCTGACGGTCGGCAAGCCCGATTCGATGTCGAGCTCGAAGGCGATGCCTGGCCAGCGCCCGTCTTCGGACTGCACGACGCGCGGGAGCAGGCGCTGGACCAGGACTGGCTCCCAGCCGATCTCGCCAGCCTCCTCGCCGAACCGATTGAGCGCGACCACGTCCTCGACAAGGCGCTGGAGCCGCTCCGACTCCTCGTAGATGTCGCGGAAGATTCCCCGGCGGGTCTCCTCGTCGAGGGCGGAGGTCTCGCGGGCCAGCAACTTCGCCCCGCCGAAGATGGTCGTGACGGGGTCCGGAGCTCGTGCGACAGGACGCCGATGAAGGTCTCCCGGACGGCCTCGCGGCGGCGGCCCTCCGTCGCGTCGCGCATGACCACGATGGTCAGCTGGGGAGCATCGGCGATGGAGGATCCGCTGCTGACCGGATACGTCGCGATCTCCACCCATCGTTCGGCATCGGCAATGGTTCGCAGCTCGACCGGGCCGCCGAGCGTGCCGAGGGCCGGGGCGATGCCGTCGGGATCATGGAGCTGCGCCAGGATGTCCTGATAGGTGTGCGGCTCGCCGTTCGGGAACATGGCATCGACCGCCGGGTTGGCGAGATTGATCGTGCCGTCCGCGGCGCAGACCACCAGCGCCTCGCCCACCGCACGGATGGCGGCGTTCAGCTCGGCC
>JAXDKX010000379.1:0-13690 GCA_034666905.1 Chloroflexota bacterium
AGCGCCGCGTGGACGTCGCCGACCGTGTCGCCACCGACCTCGTGACGTCGATCGACGCCGGGAAAGAGCGCCAGCAGCGAGCGTGGCAGGAGGACGGTCGCCACCCGTCTACCCGTCGAGGACGAGCGACTCGACCGCCCAGATCTCCGGGAGGGTGGCGGTGATCAGCTGCCACGAGACGCCTTCGTCCGCGCTGTGCCACAGCTGTCCAGTGCTCGTCCCGAACGTGAGGCCGACCGGGTCGAGCGTGTCGCGGGTCATTGCCTCGCGCAGCACCGACAGGAAGGCATCATGGGTGGGCAACCCGTCGTCGGCCCGGATCCACGACGCGCCTCGATCGTGAGTGCGCCAGACGGCAGCCTCACCACCCGGCATGAAGCGGCCCTGTTCCGCGCCGTTCAGCGGGATGACCCAGGCCGTATCGGGATCGCGCGGATGGGTCACCAGCGGAAAACCGAACTCGCTTGGCAGGCCTTCGGTGATCTCCGCCCAGCTCGTCCCGCCATCGTCGGATCGGTAGACGCCGCAGTGGTTCTGCTGGTAGAGCGTCTCGGGCTCACCGGCCGCGGCGGCGAACTTGTGGACGCACTGGCCGGTGATCGGATGCGGGTCGGGCATGAACCCGGCTCGGACACCCCGATTTCGGGGCTCCCATGACTGCCCGCCGTCGCGCGTCTCGAAGACGCCGACGGCCGAGATGCCGACCCAGGTTCTCTCGCGGTCAGTTGGGTGGGGGACGATCGTGTGCAGGATCAGCCCGCCGGCGCCCGGCTGCCACGTTTCGTGCGTCGGGTGATTGGTGAGGCCCTCGACGTGTCCCCACGTCGCGCCGCCGTCTTCGCTGCGAAACAGCCCGGCCGGTTCCACGCCCGCGAAGAGCGTCGAGCCGCTCGCCGCGAGGCTCCAGATGCTCCGGATCGCCGGCCCGTCGTCGCCGTAGTTGAGGCCCGCCGATGAGTGGGTCCAGCTCGCGCCGAGATCGTCGCTGCGGAAGACGGCTCCGCCGTACCAGGGGCTGCCACCCGCGGCCAGCAGCGCCCCGCTCTCTGGCTCGACGATGAGGTCATGGATCGGCCAGCCCTCGCACAGGGGCCCCTGGACCGACCACGTTCGCCGCTTCACATCGCTCTCGAGGATGAAGGCGCCCTTCTTGGTGCCGACCAGCAACAGGACTCGCTTCGTCACGTTCAAGGTCCTCACGGCTGTGGGGGCATTGGCCAGACCGGAATTCTAGCCGCCTGCCTTGAACGGATACACGACCCAGGCATCGGTCGTGACGGCATGGACGTCGGGGGCGCCGGGAACAACGGAATGAGCCGGCTTCCAGTGGAGGACCGCGGTCGTTGGGATCCCGCCGGCCTGCCGAACGCGCTCGGTGACCGCGTGGATCGTGGTGCCGCTGTCCCAGACCTCGTCCACGACGAGGATTCGCTGTCCGCGGAGGAGCGGGTCGGCCGGGAACTGCAGGAATGTCGGGTGCGGGCCGGGCTGGCCCAGATCATCGTAGAACTCGACCGCGGCCACCAGGATGTTCCGGATCCGCAGGCGGTAGGCGAGCATGCCTGCCGGTACCAGGCCGCCGCGCGTGATCGCGAGCATCACGTCGAACTGCTCGCGCGCGAGTCGCTCGGCCAGTTGCTCCACGAGGCGGTCGAGGTCCTCCCAGCTGACGGTGTCGCGCTCCGGCGTCGTGACCTCGGTCATCGGCCGGACCCGGCGCCCATGGCGACCGCGCGGATCGCCTCCAGCGTCCCGGGATCGTCGAGGCCCGAAAGATCGCCCGGGTCGAGATCCAGCCACGCTGCGCGGATGGCCCGGCGCATGACCTTGCCCGAACGGGTCTTGGGGAGCGCGCTGACGGCGGCAACCCGATCGGGTTTGAGGGGCTTCCCGAGCTGGCCCACGACGCAGTCGGTGATCGCCGAGCGTAGGTCGGGGTCGTCGGTCTCTCCCGGCCGCAGGACCACCAGCACGACGACGACCTCGCCCTTGATCTCATGCGGAATGCCGATCGCGGCCGCTTCCAGGACGGACGGGTGCGACACCGCGGCGCTCTCCACCTCTGCAGGCCCGACGCGCTTGCCGGCGACCTTGAGCGTGTCGTCGCTTCGACCGTGGATGTACCAGAAGCCGTCCGGATCGACGCTTGCCCAGTCTCCGTGAACCCAGGTGCCCGGGAAGCGCGACCAGTAGGTCGCCTCGTAGCGGCCGTCGACGTCGCCCCAGAAGCCGCGGGTCATGCCCGGCATGGGCGCCCGGATGACGAGCTCCCCGACGGCGCCGCGGATCGAGCGCCCGGTCTCGTCGACCACGTCGGCCGCTGTCCCGATGCATGGTCCGGAGAACGAGGCCGGCTTGATCGGCCCGAGAAGGTTGCCGCTGACGATCCCGCCGGACACCTCCGTCCCGCCCGAGTAGTTGACGATCGGGCAGCGCCCCTCGCCGACGACGCGGAAGTACCACCACCACGGATCGGGGTTCCATGGCTCCCCGGTTGAGCCCAGCACGCGCAGCGACGACCGATCGTGGGCTCGGACCGGATCCTCGCCATGGGCCATCAGGGCTCGAATCACGGTCGGCGAGAGGCCAAGGTGCGTGACACGGTGGCGGGCGACGATCGCCCAGAGGCGGTCCGGACCGGGGAAGTCCGGCGCGCCCTCGTACAGGACCAGGCGCGCCCCGCGCAGGAGTGCGCCCGAGATGGCCCACGGGCCCATCATCCAGCCGAGATCGGTGAACCAGAAGAGGCTGTCGCCGGCGCCCAGGTCGAACTGGTGGGCGAGGTCCTGGGCGCCCTTGATCGGAAACCCGCCATGCACGTGGACGGCCCCCTTCGGCTTGCCGGTCGTGCCGGACGTGTAGATCAGCATGTAGGGCGTCTCGGGATCCGTGGTCGTGCTGTCGTCGGGCGGCGGGCCCTCGTCCTCGCGGGGAACAGGCGCATGCCACCACGCGTCCCGGCCGTCGGTCCAGGGGGTGGGCACGGCACCCGCAGCCCGTTGCACGACGAGCACACGCCGTACCGTTGGGGCCGCGGCGACGGCCGCGTCGGCGACCGCCTTGAGGCCGACCCACGTGCCGCGCCGCAGGAAGCCATCGGCGGTGATCAGCACGGAGGCCTCGCAATCGGCCAGGCGTGCCGCGATGGCCGGCGCGCCGTAGCCGGAGAAGATCGGCGTGAAGATCGCCTGGAGGCGTCCGAGCGCCAGCACCGCGATAACCGTCTCGATGAGCATGGGAAGCAGGATCCCGACGCGGTCGCCCGCAACCACACCGTGTGCGTGCAGCCGGCGCGCTGCCGTTTCGACGGCCGTCGCGAGCTCGGCGTTCGTCAGCTCCTGGATGGTGCCGTCCTCGCCCTCCCACGACAGTGCCGGGCCGGCGGGGTTACGCGCGAGCCGGGGTTCCAGCCCTGCACGTGCGTAGTTCAGCTCGCCACCGGACCACCAACGCGCCCATGCCGGGCCGCGACTGGCGTCGAGGACCGTGCCCGGTCGGCGACCCCACGCGATCCCGAGGTCATCGGCGGCGGCGCCCCAGAACCAGCCGGGGTCGAGGACCGCTCTCGCCTGCAGCGCGTCGAGGGACGGCTCGCCGGTCGACCGCAGGAACCGCGCGAGGTGCGAGTCGCGGAGCAGGTCCGGGGTCGGCCGCCACGCCACGCCATCCCCGTCCCGCCCAAACGTCGGCCAGTCCTGCACCGGCAAAGGGTACGTCAGGGCTTCGCGACGTGATCCTCCCAGCGGTGCTCCGGCTCGTACCCGAGGAGCTGCCGCGCGTGGTCGATCGACAGGAGCGTCTCGCGGCCCTTGACCTCGCGCCGCAGCGGGACGTCCGGGAAAACCTCGGCCATCAGGTCCGCGCTCGGACGCGTCATCACGGTGTCTGCGGCGGCGACGATGCAGATCTCGGAGCCGCTGGTCTCGGCGTCGAGGGCCAGCCGAACCGCGGACGCCACGTCGCGCGCGTCCACGTAGCCCCACAGGTTCCACTTTCGCAGTCGCGCGTCGTCCCAGTAGGTCGGGAAGAGCGCGTAGTCCTCGGGATCCATGATGTTCGAAATTCGCAGGCCCACGAAGCCGATTCCGCTCCGGCGCGCGAATTGTGCGGCCATGGTCTCGCCGGCGAGCTTGGAGAGCGAGTACGCCGACTCAGGGTGCGGTTCGATGGTCTCGTCGATCGGCGCGAACGCCGGCGGGGTGTCGAACGGCAGGCCGAGCACCGTCTCGCTCGACGCCCACACGACGCGCTTCACGCCCTGTGCGACCGCGGCCGCGAACACGTTGTAGGTGGACATCGTGTTGATTCGGAACGTTTCACCCTCGGGCCGGAGGCCCGAGGCCGGGATGGCCGCGAAGTGCACGACGGCCTCCGCGTCGGCCAGGGCATCCTGGGCCTGCCCGAGATCCGTCAGGTCGGTGACGAGGGTCAGGCCGTACGCGCTGCCATCGTGCCGGGCATCGACGTTGAGGACCTCATGTCCGTGCTCGCGGAGGTCGCGAACGACCCACTTGCCACCCTTGCCGCTGCCTCCGGTGACGACGATCCGCATGGGCCGACCTCCTGGAAGCCAAGTATGGCGCCCCGGTTCACGTCGGTCGAGTCAGCCCAGCGCCTGGCTCGATACCGCAGCCTTGTCGAGCGCCGACTGAAGGGAATTCTGGTACGCCTCGCTCGTGTAGGTCGCACCCGACACGACGTCGATGTTGGCGCTCTGGGCCGTCATCGCCTCGCTCGACAGGATGGGTTCGACGTACGACGAGATCTGCCCGGATCGGCCGCCACTCGGCAGCTGCAGGGCCGTGACCGCGGTGATCGAACCATTCGAGATCGTGACCTGCACCTGGACGTCCCCGTAGCGCGTGCTGACGGTCGAGCCGGTCAGCGTCTCGTTCGTGGCGGCCTTGCTGGATCCGCTCGAAGGCGCCGCCGTGGCGGCCGACGACCCGCTGGAGCCGGTCGAGCCGGCAGCACCTGACGAGCTGCTGGTGCTCGGCGCCGCGGACGAGCCGCTGGAGCTCGACGAACTGCGGGACGTCGAGACGGTGCCGCTCGTTGAGGCGAGTCCGTTGTTCGAGGGAAGCGCGTCGGGCGTCTTGAAGTTGAACAGCAGGACCAGGGCAATCGCCGTGGTCACCAGGGCAATGGCGCCGCGTCGTGGGAACATGGGGATCTCCATCTGGGGACCGAGCTTTTCGGTCCAGTGGCGAGTCTCCCTCAATCACATGAGGACTACATGAGAGACGAATCTCAGGATCGTCTCAGGGACAGCGCCGAGGCTGCGTAGATGCCCACGCGAACGATGCCAGCGACGGCGGGCGTGCCGAGCCGCCCTCGACGCCCGGTGCCGCTCCCTCGCACCTGGTCCGTGACCGCCCTCGAGATCGTCATCGTCCTGGTTGCCAATGGTGCGCTGATCCTGGCGATGTGGATCCGCCACGGCGGCCTTGAACAGGCATCGACATTCGGCGGCATTCTCACCGGGATCGGACAGGTCACGGCCCTCTACGGGACCTACCTCGCACTCATCCAGCTCGTCCTGATGTCGCGCAGTCCATGGCTGGACCAGGTCTTCGGCATGGATCGGCTCACCGCCGCGCACCGCTGGATCGGGTTCGCCACGGTCTGGCTGCTGCTCGGCCACGGCGTGTTCACCACGATCGGGTACGCGATCGGCGACCGCAGCAACCCGGTCGCGGAATTCCTGACGCTCGTCACCACGTATCCATACGTCCTCATGGCGACGGTCAGCGGTGGGCTCTTCGCCGCGGTCGCGATCAGCTCCATCCGGAAGGCCCGTCGCAAGCTCTCGTATGAGACCTGGTACGGCATCCACCTGTATGCCTATCTCGCCATTGCGCTGGGCTTCCTTCACCAGCTCTTCGTCGGGACCGACTTCATCCACGACCCGGTCGCGGTCGCCTACTGGATCGGGCTGTACATCGCCACTGTCGGCCTCGTCCTCGCCTTCCGGGTCGGCCAACCCATCCGGCTTTCGCTTCGCCATCGCCTGCGGGTCGCCGACGTCGTCGTCGAGGCGCCCGGCGTCTATTCCATCTATGTCAAGGGCCGCGACCTGGACCAGCTGGCGGTTCGATCGGGCCAGTACTTCGTCTGGCGGTTCCTCACGCGAGACGGTTGGTGGCGGGCTCATCCGTTCTCGATCTCGTCGGCACCGAACGGCTCGTGGCTCAGGATCACGGTCAAGGAGCTCGGCGACTGGTCCAGGGCGCTGCAAGGGGTCACCGTCGGCACGCGCGTCTTCATCGAGGGCCCGTACGGCGTCCTGACCGGTGCGCGGCGGACGCGCCGCCGAGTTCTGCTGGTCGCCGGGGGCATCGGGATCACGCCATTGCGCTCGCTGCTCGAGGCGCTGCCCGGCAAGCCGGGCGACCTGACCCTCCTCTATCGAGTCCGGAACGAGCGGGACATCGTCTTCCGCGAAGAGCTCGACGAGATCGCCAGGCGCCGCGGAGCCGAGGTCCAATACCTCCCCGGGCACCGGCGGCCGGGATCCGAGGCAATTGATCCGCTTGGGCCGGTCGGGCTGGAGACGCTCGTTCCCGATGTACGCGAGCGCGACGTCTACATCTGTGGGCCGGTCCCGATGATGCAGCACGTCGAGACATCGCTGCGCGGGCTGGGGCTGCCGGCACGCCAGATCCATGTCGAGCGCTTCGCCTACTAAGGCGAGCCGCGAATCCTTTCGGCGCTCTCAGAACCCTTGAAGGAATCCAGGCCATCGTGCAGCTGGGGTCACCCATGACGACCCTGGAACCGCAACTGCGGCCTTTCGCGTATTCGGAGGTCATTGATGGCCGAACCTGATGAGATCGAATTCCACGAGCACGTCGGCAAGCGCGACGACCAGCAACCGGGCAGCCCATTGAGCCGGTCCATCCCGGCACGAGTCGGGATCGTCGCAGGCTCCGCGGTCCTGATCGTGGTCGGCGCCGTGGCGGCCATGGGCGCATCGCCGGCACCTTCGAGCTCGGCGGCCGACCCCGGCGCGAGCACGCCTCCGCAGACGCCTTTGAACGGATCAGGGCCCGCGGGCGGCCCGCTCGGCAAGCTCGGACCTGGGTTCCGTGGCGGGGACTTCGCCCACGGCGGGTTCCGTGACATCACGATCGGCGCCATCAACGGCTCCAGCCTCTCGCTCAAGACGGACGACGGCTGGACGCGAACCATCGCCGTCGGGAGCGCGACGACCATCACCAAGGGCGGCCAGACGATCGCCGTGGGCGACCTGAAGGTCGGCGACCAGGTCGCCTTCCGTGAGTCCAGGGCGACCGATGGGTCGTACTCGATCACCGCGATCCAGGTCATCTTGCCCGTCGTCGGCGGACAGGTCACGGCCGTCAGCGGCGACACCATCACGGTCAACGGACGTGGCGGGGCAACGGGCACGATCCACGTCAGCTCGACGACGACCTACGACGTCAATGGCACCAGCGGTGCCAAGCTGTCGGATATCACGGTCGGTTCGTTCGCGGTCGCCGAGGGCACCCTGCGAAGCGATGGCTCACTCGATGCCACGGTGGTCCGTGGCGGAGCCGCCAAGGGCCGCGTCGGCGGTTCGGGCGGCCCCGGGTTCCGCTTTGGCCCCGACGACCAGGGCAACCCCAGGGCGACGCCGAACGAAACTCCCACGGCACCAACCAGCGCCGGCTGACATTCCGGTCAACCCCACAGCAACGCGGCGCGGCGCCCTCCAGGCCCGAGCCGCGTTTCGATTCTCAGGCGCTTCTCACGCTCGCGAGGTTAGATGGAGGCAGGTCGCAATTCCCGTGACCACAGCCACGTTCGGAGACTCCGATGTTCAACGTCGACCACAATGCCATCGACCCCAATGCCACCATCGAGCAAGAGCAGCCCCTCGAAGCCACCCCATCGCCAATGAGCCCTGTCGACCCGGCGACAACGTCGGAACCGGCACCTGATCCCTCGCCCGCGACCCCGACACAGCAGCGTCGGGGCGGCAGCCGAGGCCGGTTGAGATCGATCATGGCTGCCTCGCTGCTGTCGGCCGTGCTTGCCGCCGCCGGGACCGCCGCTTTGGTCACCGGCTCGTTCGGGACCTCGAACGGCGCCACGAACCCGGCGGGATCGGCCACCGCTGGCGTCGTCGCCACGAAGACCGGCTCGACGTCCGCTGCAGCCACGACCCAGCCTGCCCTGACCGACGTCGTCGCGGCGGTCCGCGATTCGGTCGTCACGATCACCTCGGAAGGCATCTCGTCCCGCGGTCTTTCCACGATCCCATCGACCGGGGTCGGATCGGGGATCGTCCTGACCGCCAACGGGTACATCCTGACCAATCGACACGTCGTCCAGGGCAGCCAGTCCCTCACGGTCGAGCTAGCCGACGGCCGGCAGTTCACGGCGACCGTGGTCAAGGTTTCCAGTGACCAGGATCTGGCGCTGATCAAGATCCCCGCGAGTGGGCTGACGGCGGCGGTCATCGGCAATGACTCGACGCTCCAGGTCGGTGAAACCGCCATCGCGATCGGCAGCCCCCTCGGCACGTTCACCGAGTCGGTGACCCGCGGGATCATCTCTGCGACCGGCCGGACGATCACCGTCCAGGACGAGGCGACTGGTCAGCCGGAGACGCTGAAGGACCTCCTCCAGACCGACGCGGCGATCAACCCCGGCAACAGCGGCGGCCCGCTGCTCGATGCGTCGGGCGCGGTGCTCGGCGTCAACACGGCGGTTTCGACCCAGGCGCAGGGGCTCGGATTCGCGATCCCGATCTCGGCGGCAGCGCCGCTCATCGACGTCGCGACGGGCGCGGCAAGCTAACCTTCGCGGCGTCATGCCAATTGGCGCAGACGTCCAAGGGTCCGGCGACGTTCGACGGGTCGAGTCCATCATGGGCACGACCGTCAGCGTCGCCGTTCGCGCGCCCCTCGTGTCGGGGGAGGTCCTGGACGCCTTCTTCGATCAGCTGCGTGAGGTCGACGCCCGCTTCAGCACCTACCGCGAGGACAGCGAGGTAAGCCGGCTCGCTCGCGGTGAGCTCCCCGAGGCTGACGCGAGCCTCGACCTGCGCCACGTGCTCGCGGCGTGCGACCACCTCAGCGTCGTGACCGGGGGCGCCTTCGACGCGCGCCGTCATCGGCCAGATGGTCGCCCCGATCCCTCGGGCTTCGTCAAGGGCTGGGCGATCGAGGAGGCCGCCTGGGTCCTCGACAGCGCCGGCGCACGGAACTACTGGATCAATGCCGGCGGTGACATCGTGGCTCGCGGTGAGGCAGGCCCGGGCCAACCGTGGAGGGTCGGCATCCGACACCCCGACCAGGCCGATCGGGTGGCGGCCGTCCTCGCGGTCTCCGATCGGGCGGTCGCGACGTCCGGCGGGTACGAGCGGGGCGACCACATCCGCGATCCCCGCACGGGCAGCGCGGCGGCAGGCCTTCGCAGCGTGACCGTGGTCGGCCCGGCGCTCGCATTCACGGATGCCTATGCCACGGCACTTTTCGTCATGGGCATCGACGGGCTGCGCTGGCTCAGCTCGCAACCGGGCTACGCCGCGTATGCGATCGATGCCGCGGACCAGGCGTTCTGGACCAGCGACATGGATCGTTACCTGGTCCGCGACGCCTGAGCCTGGGGCCGAGTGCGTCCGTCGCGCCCGAGGGCGGTCAGGCGACGGCTGCCGCCCCGCCTGCCGGAAGGTGAACCACGAAGCGGGCCCCACCCTCGATGCGATTGGCGACCTCGATCTCGCCGCCGTGGCGGTCGACGATCCATGCCGCGATCGCGAGGCCCAGGCCCGTCCCGCCACCCGGTGCCCCGTTGGCCCGGTAGAACCGCTCGAACAGGTGCGGCAGATCCTCGGGGCGGATGCCAGGGCCGTCATCCTCGACCACCAGCGACGCCCCGGCACCATCCGATCGCACCTCGACCGCCACTCGGCCGTCGGTGGGGCTGTGCCGGATGGCGTTGTCGACGAGGATCATGACGAGCTGGCGGAGGCGCGCCGGGTCTCCTGACACGACGGCCGGCCGCGGGTCCACCTCGACCCGGACGCCGCGATCCGTCGCCGGCTTGCCGAGCGCCGAGGCGCCATCGGTGGCGACGTCACCCAGGTCGACCGGGATTCGTTCGAGCTCGACCGCGCCCGAGTCCGAGCGCGCCAGCAGCAGGAGGTCCTCCACGATCGAGGTCATGTGCGTGACCTCGTCATCGATGTCCTCGAGCGCTGAGCCGACCGTCTCGACCGGTTCTCCCCGATGGCGCTTCAGGTAGTCGACGCTGCTCCGGATCACGGTCAGCGGCGTCCGCAGCTCGTGGCTGGCGTCCGCGGCGAACTCGCGCTGCCGCCGCAGGGCGGTGCGCTGGCTGGCCAGCGATTCCCGGATCGGGACGAGCGCGCGCCTGGCGTAGATCGCCCCGAAGCCGAAGGCCACCAGGAGCACGACCAGGCCGCCGACGAGGAGAACCGCGAGCATGACCTCGAGCGTTCGCCGCTCGGCCGTCCGGTCCTGGACGACCTGGACCGTGAAGGTCTGCCCGCTCGCCTGGACCTTCTCCGTCAGGATCCGGACGGGCGTGTCCCCGATCTCGGCCGTCTCGACGTCCCGCCCGGATGTGGTCGCAGCCGTCACGCCGGCCGCGAACGGTAGTCCGGGTGGCGGTGGACCGTGCTCCCCGCTGACCACGGTCCCGTCCGGGGCGATGATCAGTGCGTAGGTGCCGGACCCGCCGCCACCGAAGATGAAGCCATAGCGCGAGAGGTCGGACGGATCGGGGCGAACGCCCTGGATCATGCTCATCCGGGCATCGAGCTGCGCGATCCCGGAGCTCGCCAATGACCCGGCCACTGCCCCGTAGAGGGCAACGGCCAGGACGACGAGGATGAGCAGCGTGGTCCCGCCGCTCCAGAGGACGAGGTTTCGCCGGACATGGCGGATCAGCCGGCCATCGGTCGCGACGGCGGCCAGCTCCGGAGCGGTCGCTTCGGACGGAGTGACGATCCCGTCAGGCATCGGCCAGACGATAGCCCACTCCGCGTACGGTTTCGATAAGGCGACCGGCGCCGCCGAGCTTCTCGCGCAGGTAATGGACGTATGCGTCCACGGCGTTCGGTGTCACGGCCACGCTGAACGGCCAGGCCTGGTCCAGGAGCTGATCGCGTGACAGCGTCTGGCCGGGATGGCGGAGCAGGCACTCCAGAAGCGAGAACTCACGTGGACTCAGGTCGATCGACCGGCCGTCCAGGGTGACGCGCCGCGACGTCTCGTCCAGGACGATCGGGCCGGCGATGAGCTTCGGCTCGGGCCGGCGGACCTTCGCGCCGCGGCGTCCCAGGGCGCGGAGCCGGGCTGCCAGCTCCTCGTAGGCGAACGGCTTGACGAGGTAGTCGTCCGCGCCGGCATCGAGCCCCGTGACGCGGTCGCCGACCGTATCCCGGGCGGTGAGCATGAGGATGGCCACCTCCGATCCGGTGGCCCGGATGCGGCGCGCGACCTCGAGGCCCGAGATGTCCGGCAGGCCGACGTCGAGGATGACGACCTCGATCCCGGGCGCGGCCTCGGCGATCTCGAAGCCGTCCAGTCCGGTCGTGGCCGTCTCCACGATGTGGCGGTCCTCCTCGAGGAGTCGGCGAAGCAGGCGGACGAGCCGCGGGTCGTCCTCGACCACGAGGAGGTGCATGGGTTTCAGCCTACGCCTCCGTCACGGGACGACCGTGACGCTCGACGCCGTGCCGACGGGCCCGGAGGGAGCGGCGCTTGCTGTCGGTCGACCACCGGCGAAGTCGAGCTGGACCTCGACCTTGGATCCGGGCGTGACGGCCGATGCCGTCGCCGGCGTCTTGCTGTCATACGTCGTGGCAGAACCCAGGCTGAATTCGACGGTTTGTCCATTGGCGGTCGTGATCGTGAGGGTGTCGGCGGTCACGGACTGGACCGTGCCGGACAGGTTGAAGTTGCCACCACCGCCGAGCCTGCCGCCGACGCCGCCGCCGCCGGGCGCTCCCGACTGACCGGGCGCGAAGCTGGCTCGCGGGAAGTTGCCGAAATTGCCATTGCGTTGGGCCGCCGCCGCGACCGGGGCCGTGCTCCGGCCAACGGCGAACGCCACGCCACCGACCGCGACGACGGCCGCCACGACGAGGATCACGTTCAGCCAACCGCCCGACGACTTGCGCCGCTGGATCTGGACGGCCGGCGTGCCGGGCACGACCGGCTGGGCCGGGAAGCTTGCCGTTTCGGGCGGAACCGGGGCGAACGGCTCGCGGTCGACCGGTTGCTTGGGATCGAGGGTCACGCGGATCTCCTTCTCATTCATAGCGCAGTGCGCTGATTGGATCGAGGCGGGCGGCTTGACGAGCCGGCCACACGCCGAACACGACACCGACCACGAGACTGAAGAGAACGGCCACGGCGATCGTGGCCGGGTTGAAGGCGAATCCCCAGCCGGCGAGCTGGCCGATCACGGCGGAGGCGGCCAGGCCGACCCCGATGCCGATCAGGCCGCCGAGGAGCGAAAGCGTCAGGGCCTCGACCAGGAACTGGAGGAGGATGTCCCGGCCGCGGGCACCGATCGCCTTGCGGATGCCGATCTCTCGCGTCCGCTCGCGGACGGAGACCAGCATGATGTTCATGATCCCAATGCCACCGACGACCAGGGAGATCGAGGCGATCCCGCCCAGGAGGAGCGTCAGCGTTCCGCTGATGGAGGAGGCCGCGGCCAGCAGCTGGGTCTGGTTGAAGACGTTGAAGTCAGCGGCCGCTGTCGAGCTCAACCCATGGCGCTGCGTCAGCAGGGCCGTGATCTCGTCGCTGGCGGCGGTCATCTGGTCCGGCTGGGCGACGCTCACCCCGATGCTCCGGACGCTGGTGCTCCCAACGAAGTATTTCTGGACGACCGATACCGGGACCATGACCTGGTCATCCGGGTTCTGGAAGCCGGTGCCGCCCTTGGCCTGCGTGATGCCGATCACCTGGAACGGTAGCCCGCCGATCGTCACGTCTTTCCCGACGTCCGATGCGCCTAGTCCGAGGTTCGTCGCCGTTGTGGCGCCCAGGACGACGACGCGCAGCTTCCGGTCGATGCTGACGCTTGTCAGGAAGGAGCCCTGCCAGACCTCGTAGGCGCGCACCTTGGCGTAGTCGCTCGAGGTGCCAACGACGGTCACCGTCTCGCTGAGCGTGCCCGCCTTGATCGTCTGGCTCGTCGAGATCTCGGGGGCGACCGCACCGACCGACGGCAGCGAGCCGATGGCGGTCGCGTCGGCGAGGGTCAGGGTGGTCGAGGTCGTGCCGCCGCGGCCCGTCGGGCTGATCGTCAGGAGGTTCGTGCCGAGGCCGGCCAGGCGGGTCGTGATGTTGGATGTCGTGCCCTGCCCGACCCCGACCAGTGCGACCACCGAGGCAACCCCGATGATCACGCCGAGCATCGTCAACGCGGCTCGCAGGCGGCTGGTTCGCAGGCGGGACAGGGCCAGCCGGAGCAGCTCGCTGAATTTCATGCCACCACCCGCCCATCGAGCAGATGGATCTGCCGGCCGGCAGCTTCGGCCACGTCCTGGTCGTGCGTGATGAGGACGATCGTCCGGCCTGTTTCGTTGAGCTCGTGGAGGAGGGCCAGCACCTCGGCCCCCGAGTGGCTGTCGAGGTTGCCGGTCGGCTCGTCGGCCAGGATCAGCGCAGGTTCGGTGACCAGCGCCCGAGCGACGGCT